>JAJAZB010000092.1 GCA_026785975.1 Cytophagaceae bacterium
AGGTAGCTGAACGAAAGTTCGTGGCCCGGTTGGGCGAATTTATGGTTAAAGTTGGCCGAGTAGTTGATAAACTTCGTCCGCTCGTCTTCGGCCCAGGTCCAGAGGCGCAGGCGCTCGCCGGTGCGGGCGTTGTCGAAGGGCACGTCGCCCCGGTCGGTGTGGTATTCATCCTGCCACAAGGCAAACAGTGTCAGCGTGTTGCGGGGCGTGATAAACCAGTCGATGCCGCCCTTCACGTTGTAAAGTTTCTGGGTACGGTTTTCCAGAAACTGTGAGGAAACGTCCGTGCGGGTATCGCCGTAGTTGCGGGTGAAGAACTCGTTGGCGTTGATGCGGCGGCGGATGATGCCGTCGGCTTGCAGGAACCAGTTCAGTTTGCTGGCGCGGTAATTCAGGCTCAGCGTCGGGTTCAGTTTCGGGGTTTGCGAATACTTGGGCGAAATGTTGGGCAAATTGGCCCGCCGCTGGTAGAGTTCGCCCACCCCGATGGCCAGCCCCGCCTCGCCGTGCAGGCCCGTATTCGTGCCTTTTTTGTAGATGATGTTGACGACGCCCGCCATGCCCGCCGACTGGTATTTGGCCGAGGGGTTGTTGATAATTTCGATGCGCTCGATGTTGGAAGCGGGCAGGTTTTCGAGGCCCCGCTGGTTGCTGAAGCCCGTCAGGCTGCTCGGCTTGCCGTCGATCAGCACCGATACGTTTTCGCTGCCCCGCAAGAGGATTTTCCCGTCGGGACTGACGCCGATGCCCGGCAGGTTGCGCATGGCGTCGAGCACCGAACTGCCCGACTGCGAGATGTTTTCGTCGAGATTAAAACTCTTTTTGTCGAGGGCCGCCGATACGATTTCGCGCTGGGCGCGGACGGTTACTTCGTCCAGCATCGTGTTTTGGGGCATGAGTTGGATTTTGCCCACGTCGAAATTCCGGTTGAGCGAACCGATGAGTAGGGGCACCTCGCTGGGCGCATAGCCCACGAAACTCACCGCCAGCACGTACTCGCCCTGGGCCACGCCCGCCAGGGTAAAGCGCCCGGTTTCGTCGCTGAGTACCCCGGCGGTCATGGTGCTATCGCCCCTCTTTTTCAGCACGACCGAGGCGTACGGCACGGGTTGGCTGGTGGCCTGGTCGAGAGTCTGGCCGGAAATGGTGGCGACGTTTTGGGCAACTGCACTGGAGGCCAGAAATACAAAAAAAAAGCAGGCGGGGAGGTGGGCGTTCATCGAAAGTTTTTGTCACATTTTCTTTTACAAACGTAGACGTTTCCCCGTTGGTATGCTACGCGTACGTCCCCACCGCCCCCAACAACCGATGCCCCGCCTTCACGGGAAGCAGGTTCATCGTTTCATCCATCAAACCCATGTGGAGCAACCACGCCTCAAACTCCGGCGCGGGGCGCAGGCCGAGCAGTTTGCGCAGGTACAACGCGTCGTGGAAGGACGTACTTTGGTAGTGCAGCATCACATCGTCGGCACCGGGTACGCCCATAAAATAGGTACAACCCGCCGCGCCGAGGAGCGTCAGCAGGGCATCCATGTCGTCCTGGTCGGCTTCGGCGTGGTTGGTGTAGCACACGTCGCAGCCCATCGGCAGGCCCAGTAATTTCCCGCAAAAATGGTCTTCCAGCCCCGCCCGGATGATTTGCTTGCCGTCGAACAGGTACTCGGGACCGATAAAACCAACGACCGTGTTGACGAGCAGCGGGTCGAACGCCCGCGCCACGCCGTAGGCCCTCGCCTCGGCGGTTTGCTGGTCGAGGCCGTGGTGGGCGTTGGCCGACAGCGCCGAACCCTGGCCGGTTTCAAAGTACATGACGTTTTGCCCAACGATACCCCGGTTGAGCGATAGCGCGGCTTGTTGGGCTTCTTTCAACAAACTCAAATTGACGCCAAACGAGGCATTGACTGCCTCCGTCCCGCCGATGCTTTGGAAAACCAAATCGACGGGTGCGCCCTGCCCGATGGCTTGAATGGTCGTGGTCACGTGGCAGAGTACGCAACTCTGGGTGGGAATCTCGAAGCGCTGCCGGATGGCGTCGACCATGTTGAGCAGGCGGATGACCGTCGGTACGTTGTCGGTGGCGGGGTTGATGCCGATGCAGGCATCGCCGGAGCCGTAAAACAGCCCGTCGACAATGCTGGCGGCGATACCCCGGAAATCGTCGGTCGGGTGATTGGGTTGCAGGCGGGTACTCAGCCGACCCGTTTGCCCAATGGTATTTCTGAACCGGGTGACCACTTCACACTTCGCCGAGACGGTGATTAAATCCTGAATCCGCATTAGTTTGCTGACGGCGGCGACCATTTCGGGCATTAAACCAGTTTGAAGGTTTGACAGAGTTTGAAGGTTTGAGGTAGAAAGTAGAAATTCCCGAAAATCGCCGACGGTGAGGCTTTTGAGTGGGGCGAAAGCGGCGGCGTCGTGGGTGTCAAAAATCAGGCGGGTGACTTCGTCGGTTTCGTAGGGAATCAGGGGTTCTTCCAAAAACCGCGTCAACGGCACGTCGGCCAGCGCCATTTGGGCCGCCACGCGCTCTTCGGCGGAGTTGGCCGCGACCCCGGCCAGTTCATCGCCCGAACGCCGGGGGCTGGCTTTGGCCAAGAGGGTTTTCAGGTCAGCAAACGCGTAAACCCGGTTACGGACGGTGTGACGGTAGGGCATGGAAATTTTTTAGCAAAATACGGAATCGCTTGCCAGCTTTGTGCGGGGCTTCACTATTTACAAAACGGTAAAACGGATGTCATGGACAAATTGTAAATTTACTACCCATAGCAATCCAGATTGGTGTATCGTAGGGGCAACCCTTGCGGTTGCCCGGTTGGGGCCTGGTTCCAAGCTGCCGGGCAACCGCAAGGGTTGCCCCTACGAAATTTAGGAATTAATTTACTATTCACTTTTTGCCTCTAAACCGTCGAAAACCATGAAACGCTTCCTGTTTTTTATCCCTTATTTTCTGGCCGCATTCGGCGCATTTGCCCAGCCCGACGTGCAGAAACGTTACCAAACCAAACTGATCGTCGCCGAGAATGGGAGCAGCATCGACCTGGACGAAGGTCGCTTCTTTTTTTCGGGTAGCCTTTCCCTCGAAGACAAAAAAAACGTCGTCATTCGGGGCAAAGGAATTGACAAAACCATCCTGAGTTTCAAGGGTCAAACCGATGGGGCCGAAGGCATTCGGGTCAGCAATGCCGAGAACATCGTGCTGGAAAACCTGACCGTTCAGGATACCAAAGGCGATGCCATCAAAACGATGAACGTGAAGGGCATCACCTTTCGCAACGTGAAAGTCGAGTGGACGGGCAAACCGTCGAAAAACAACGGCAGCTACGGGCTGTACCCGGTGCAGTGCGACAACGTCCTCATCGACCACTGCGAGGCCATTGGGGCCTCCGACGCGGGAATTTACGTGGGGCAATCGCGGGGAATTGTCGTTAAAAACAGCAAAGCCTGGCACAACGTGGCGGGTATCGAAATTGAAAATTCCACCGACGCCGAGGTATTCGACAATGAAGTTTACGACAACACGGGCGGTTTACTGGTGTTCGATTTGCCCGATCTGGTGCAGAAAAAAGGGGGCCGTGTCCGGGTTTTCAGGAACAACATCCACGACAACAACTACCCGAATTTTGCCCCGAAAGGCAACATCGTTGCCAAAATATCCGATGGCACCGGGGTGATGATTCTGGCGACAAATCAGGTGGAATTGTTTGATAACCAGATTGTTAGAAATAAAAGTATCGGTACGGGCGTCTTCAGTTATTTCGTGACCGAAAACCCCATCAACGACAAAGACTATTACCCGTACCCCACTGGCATCAGCATCCACGACAACGTGTACCTGCGCGATCCCGTGCGGCCCACCATGCGCGGGCGGTTTGGTAAGTTGTTCCGTTTCAAACTAAAATTCGGCACCGACGTACCCCACATTCTGTACGATGGCATCGTCGATCCGGCTACGCGCGACGCCCAGGGGCAGGTGCGGGCCGACAAGCGGATTTGTATCCGCAACAACCAGAATCAGAGTTTCGCCAACCTCGACGCTGAGCACGATTTCAAGGCGGTTTCGCGCGAAATAACGGCCCATGACTGCGCCCTGGAACCGCTGAAAGTAGCCTCCGTTCAACCAAAATAACAATGAACCGCCTCGTTTTCATTTTCCTAACCCTCGTTGTGAGTGGCCTCACCCTCGCTGGGCGAAGGGCCGTGGCACCGAAGGAAAAACTCTCGGAGTACGGTTTCTTTGCGGGTAACCCCGCCGACCAGGTTCCAGCGCCCGGCGTCACGCCTTACGCCCTGAATACGCCCTTGTTTTCGGATTACGCCGAAAAGTTCCGGTTCGTTCAACTACCCCAGGGCCAGGTGGTTGCCTACAATCCGACGGAAGTTCTGGACTTTCCGGTGGGTACGACACTCATCAAAACATTCTACTACCCCAACGATTTCAGGAATCCGGCCAAAGGCCGTCGGTTACTGGAAACGCGCTTGCTCATCCACGAAAGCGCGGGCTGGAAAGCCCTCGACTACGTGTGGAACGAAGCCCAGACGGAGGCGTTTCTGGACGTAGCCGGTGAAACCACCGAAGTCAGTTACGTGGATGCCGACGGCAAAAAGCGCAAGCACGGCTACACGATTCCAAACCTGAACCAGTGCAAGGGCTGCCACAATCGGAGCGAGAAAATGGTGCCCATCGGGCCGTCGATCCGGCAACTCAACGGCGATTTGAATTACAGCCCAACCACCGAAAACCAATTGGTCCACTGGAAAAACGAGGGCCTGCTCACCGGCTTACCGGCCCTGGCGGATTGCCCGAAAACGCCCGTCTGGAACCGGCCCGAAACGGGTTCGCTGGAACTCCGCGCCCGCGCCTGGCTCGACATCAACTGCGCCCATTGCCACAACCCCAGCGGCCCGGCCAGTACTTCGGGCCTCAACCTGCGCAGCGACGAAACCGTACCGGCCGCGTTGGGCATCGGCAAAACGCCCGTTGCCGCCGGGCGTGGTTCGGGTGGGCGGCAGTTTGACCTCGTGCCCGGTAAACCCGACGCGTCCATTCTTCTCTACCGCCTCGAATCCACCGACCCCGGCATCATGATGCCCGAAGTAGGCCGCAAAACCACTCACCGCGAGGGCGTGGAGTTGGTGCGCGAATGGATCAGAGCGTTGAAGTAATTTATTTTTTTGTCATCCCGAATTTTGTCATCCCGACGTTAGGAGGGACCTTGCTGGGTGGCGAATACAAGGTCCCTCCTAACGTCGGGATGACAAAAAATAAATAAAATCAATTTGAATTGGTGTTACTTCAAAAACCCGTATGAAACTCCTCCTGCCCGCCGTCCTTCTTTTCAGCATCCAAACCCTTCACGCGCAGCCGAACGCTCCGGCTGTACTCCGCAGCGAATTCATTTACGAGCGGGCACCTTTCCCAGAGTGTCACGCCTCGACCCTGGCTGAAACTCCACAGGGGTTGGTGGCCGCCTGGTTTGGTGGTACGAAGGAAAAGCATCCGGACGTGGGTATCTGGGTGAGCCAGATGGCGAATGGGACCTGGACAGCGCCCGTCGAGGTGGCCACGGGCGTACAGACCGATGGCAAGCGGCTTCCCTGCTGGAATCCGGTTTTGTTTCAGGTACCTAAGGGCGAGTTGATTCTTTTTTACAAAATTGGCCCAAGTCCTTCCACTTGGTGGGGTATGTTGAAGCGTTCGTTGGATGGCGGCAAAACGTGGTCGGTGGCCGAACGCCTGCCCGATGGCATCCTTGGGCCCATTAAAAACAAACCTGTGTTGCTGCCCTCGGGCGCTTTGCTTTGTCCGAGCAGTTCGGAATCGCCCAGTTGGCGGGTGCATTTTGAACAAACGAATGACTGGGGAAAAACCTGGCAGAAAACCGCGCCCATCAACGACGGCAAAGAAGATGGGGCCATTCAACCCAGCATTTTGTTCCACGCCGGTGGCCGGTTGCAGGCCCTTTGCCGCAGTCAGAAAAGCGGTTTTATTCTTGAAACCTGGTCGGACGACGCGGGTAAAACCTGGTCGTCGCTGGCAAAAACGACGTTGCCCAATCCTAATTCGGGTACCGATGCTGTTACATTGAGCGACGGTCGGCAACTCTTGGTTTACAATCCCGTTTCGCCCAAACCCGGCCAGTGGGGCGGGCCGCGAACGCCCCTGAGTGTGGCGATTTCCGGCGACGGTAAAACCTGGCAATCCGCCGCCGTGCTCGAAGATACGCCCGGCGAGTACTCCTACCCGGCGGTCATTCAAACCGCCGACGGCCTCGTCCACGTCACCTACACCTGGAAGCGCCAACGCATCCGGCACGTGGTGATGGATCCGTTAAAGATTCGCTGAAATCCCTGAGGATTGACGTACCCCCAACGACGATAGTAAACGGAGCGGCCCGGAGCGATATGGTTATTTTAACCATTAGAATTTATCCTGATCAGGTTCCAGGGCTAAAGTCTGGTTCAGGATAAAATCACCCAATTCGTCGGGTATTTCCCAGGGCAACAGATGCCCGACTGTTTCTATAATCGTTAAGGTTACATTTTTCAAAAATGGCAAAACCAGTCGGTTCTGCACGTCGGGAGGCAACGCCCGATCTTCGGAGCCAACAATAATATGAATCGGGACGTTGACCGCCGACATTCGGGCCGAAATGTCTTCCCGGCTTCCGCTGGTCAACCAGGCCATCCAGGCGGATTTGGCCGTGCGTAAATTATCGGCGATGATTTGTTCCCGCACGGCTTCGGAGACGGCAACGGCCGTGCTGTTTTTCAACAGGGTTTCGGCGGCTTCGCGCTGACCGTAACCGTTCACTAATTTCTGTCGCTCGCCGTCGGGAATAGGCTCGGGTAAGGGTGGGGAGGGCGATACCAACAGGAGTAACCGCAGACCGGTTGGTTGAGGATGGTTGGGGGTTCCAGCCGCTACCGCCAGCGCTACTTTGCCACTCATCGAATGGCCAATCAGCACAAAATCCTGAATCGCCAGTTCGTCTACCAAACCGAGCACGTCGTCGGCCATGTCGTCGACGAAATAGCCCCCCGGCGTGGATTTGCCGGCTGTCGGAGCCTCCGAATCACCATGCCCGCGCAAATCAACGGCAACGCAACGATGCCGGTCCGAGAGCCGGTTCATAATCGACTGCCATTCTAAGGCTGACCCGCCAAAATAATGCAGAAACACGAGGGTTAGCGGGCCGTTACCCTGTTCAAATACGTGAAGGTGAATACCATTTATAAATAGCTTCATCAGACGTTTACTTTGAGTCGGGCCGGGCGATCAGTCATTTCGAGCATCTCGCCGTAGGGAACGATAGTAATCTGGCCGAATTCCTTCAACACGTTCTTGTAGGCTTCAGCAACGGGCCGGGGTTTGCGGTCGAGGTCGTACAACCCACAGGCATTGACCCGGTTGTTAAGTTCACCAAGCTGCGTATCCCAGTCGATTTGGTCAATCAGACTATACCACGTAAAGCCCAACACGGGTACTCCGTCCCGGCGCATCCGCAAAACCCCAACCCATTGTTTATAAAGCCAAATGGGGGCCTGATCGGCTTCAAACACGTTGGTTTCGGTGTGCATGACCGGCATCCGGTAGCGCTCGTAGTACTCCTTCGTGATTTCATACCAGCCCAGTACGTCCATTGACGTTTGGATGGAGCCGTCGGGTAGTTTGATTCGCTCGTTGCGGCCGTAGTAATCGTTGCCCATAATTTGATAGCCGGGCGGTTTACCGGCCATAAACCAGGCATACTCGGCGCGGGTCAGCCCGTTGTCCAACAGGTACATGGCCACCGTTGCCGAGGGTGGGTTGGCGTAGAGTAAATCGAGCGACAGAAACCGGAGTTCATTTTCGAGCGCGATCTGGCTGGAAGGCGTTGCGCAAAGTTCGTGCGTGTATTCGGCACTCTCACTCTGAACGATGACGCAGTCGTTTCGGCGCCTGGCAATTTGTTGGGTAGCCATGATGCTGGCCGCTACGCAGTGCTTCAGCGCCGTGACAAAGCCGCGCTCGGTCTTGAGTTGCTCGTTCCAAACCCCATCTTTTCCACTGATGCGCGCGGTCACGTAAATTTCGTTAACGGGCGTGTAGTAACGTACCCAGGGATAGCGTTCGGCCACTGCCCCGGCGTATTCGGCAAAGTGGACCGGTAGTTCAGGATTCTGAAAATTGCCGATCCAGTCGGGAACGCCAAAGTGCAACAAATCCAGAATGGGAATGATGTTGAGGCGTTTGATTTCGGCCATGACTTCGTCGGCAAAACTCCAATCATACTGGCCGGGGCCTTTGTGAATACTGTAATAGGGCAAACCGTACCGAAGCACCCGAAGCCCCATTTCTTTGACCAACCCTAAGTCTTCGCGCCAGCGGTCGTAGTGGCCACACTCGCGCAACTGGTCGCGCCGAACTTTGCCGTGCTGAATGGTTGGGTAGGAACATTCGATGCCCGTTGCAAACATGAAGTTGCTCGGATTTGCGTCGGGCAGGCCACTGCCGTTGTGACCAGCGGCTCCGCCAAACTCGTCACCGGCGTAGCTACCCTCGCCGAAGCGCTTTTTAATTTTGCCTAAAAATCCTTGTTTAGTCATCACGTTGAGTAGGTAGCGGGTTTAGGAGACTGTCTAAAAATCAGGATTTGTCTTGCTCTGGCGTAACCGCGCGGATGCCATTTTTAGACAGTCTATACTTGGTCGTTTTTCAAACTTCCAACCGCTTTTTACGATCCAGAAACCGGTCGGCGGTGCGGAGCGACAAGGCCATGATCGTCAGCGCGGGATTGACGCTCAGGGCACTGGGAAACGTTGAATTATCACTGATAAACAAATTCGGAATGTCGAACGACTGGCCTTCGGCGTTCACAACGGCCATCTCCGGGTTGTTGCCCATGCGACAAGTGCCGATGACGTGGGCGTTGCGGGGAAAGGCCCAGACGTTTCTGGCTCCGGCGGCGGCCCAGATGCCGCGCATGATCTGGTCGGCGTGGGCGGTCATGCGGGCCTCACTTTCGCCGTTTGAAAAATAGACCCGGGGTTTAGGCAGGCCACGAACGTCTTTTTCATCCGACAGTTCTAAAAAATTATGCTCGTAGGGCAGGCAGTCGCCCAGAATGTTGATACCCGCAACGTGGTTGTAGGCTGAAGCGGCCCGTTTCAGGTTCTGGCCCCACAAACCCCGGCCCCGCGCCATCTGGCTCAGGTACGTAACGGGCATGACACCGATGGATTGGAGCAGGTAACCGCCCACAAAGTCAGCCCCGGCGGGCCGGTGGGTATCTTCGGAAATCAGGGCACCGGGGATGCCTTTGTACGGCCGGACGTCTTCCTCAAATTCACCCCAGATTTGTAAAGCGGTGTGGGCCATTAGGTTGCGACCCACCTGTCCGCTGCTATTCGCCAGGCCATTTATCAATAATAGCCGGGCCGTTTCGATTGTACCGGCACAGAGAAATACGTACCGGCAGCGTTGCCGTTCTTCCTGCCCGTTGCGGACGTAGACCACTTCAGCGATGGTACCCGATGAATTGCGTACCAACTGCGTGACAAAACTTTCCGGGCGGATTTCGGCTCCATGGTGAATTGCCAGTGGAATGAAGGTAACATCCATGCTGGCTTTTGCGCCGGTGGTACAGCCCGCCTGACAAAAACCCCGGTTGGCACAGGCGGGCCGGTGGCCAACGCCTTCCTGATAATACCCGGCCGACAGGGCGGCGTTAGCCGCCGGAGACGTTCTGATACCCATTTTTTTACAACCCCGTTCCATCAATTGGCCCGCTCCGTTGATGGGCAGTGGCCCCAGCGCGTAAGCCCGCTGGCGAGCGGGCCCCCACGGATACGGCGAGGGGCCGGAAATGCCTAAGAACTGCTCAATCTCGTCGTAGTACGGCTCGATCTGGTCAAAGCCAAACGGCCAGTCTTCGCCCACACCAAATTCGGAGCGGATGCGTAGATCGTCGGGTTGGGCGCGGGGCGTGTAGGCGGTGTAGTGCAGCGTTGAGCCACCAACGCCCACGCCGGAGTTGTTGGCTCCGAAGGCCAGCGGATCATTGCCCGCGCTGAGGCGTTCATCGTTCCAAAACAGCTTATCCTGCGCTCGTTCATCGGTCGAAAAATCGCGGGCGGGGTTCCAATGCCGGCCAGCCTCCAGCGCGACGACTTTGAGACCCGCCCGCGCTAACCGCGCCAACAGGGGCGCTCCACCGGCACCCGTGCCAATCACAACGGCGTCAACGGTTTCGTTTGTGGGGTAGTGCTGCATAGGGGGCTGGCCAGGCTAAAGGGGTCTTGGTTCCCGGTCTTCCAACTGATCGAGGCCAATGCGTTGCCAGGTAGGAACATCGGCCATCCCGACGTAGCCGATTTCTTCCTGAGCCAGTGGGTGGCTGTAATAATTCTCGACTGCTTCGGCCAGTAGTTCTTCAAAAAAACGGTCGGCGGGCAACTGATCCCAGGTCTTTCCCGGCGCATTTTTTCCCTGAACAGCGCGTAGCACCTCGTCTTGTTGCGCGCCCGAAAGTTGTTGAAACGGCCGTTGAAATAAGGCCAGCGCACTTTCCTCAATGCCTTGCAGGCCCAGTTTGAACGCGTCGCCGTCGGCGGGCATGATGTCGTACCGCCAGCCGTTGGACTTATTTTCGGCCAATCGGTGATCGATGCCGTTGGCGATGGGAACGTGTTCAGGACGATCCGTTTGGGGAATGAGCCGGTCACAGATGGTTTCCAACAACGCGAACTCGTCGTTCGAAAAAAACTTTGGTTGTTGCCGGGGCGTGGTTAGCCGTTGGGTCAGAACCTGCCGGGTGGCCTCCGTGACCAGGTTCGTGCTGAGCAACGCCCGAACGGTGCCTTCGGGGTAGGTAGTTGATTTTAATGTCATTCAATGTGTTCTCTACCAATGATTTATCGGATGCGAATTAGGGGTTTAACGCGTGGATTCTTCACCCCAACTTCCCACCGGTTACCTCCACGATGCTGCCGGTCATGAAACTGCCATCGCTGGAAGCCAGCAAAACGTAGGCCGGGGCCAGTTCCTCGGGTTGACCGGGCCGGGCCAGAGCAACCTCATGGCCAAAGTTTTTGACTTCATCTTTGGGCATTGTCGCGGGAATGTTGGGGGTCCAGACCGGGCCAGGCGCCACGCAGTTGACGCGGATGTTACGCTCGCCCAACTGCAACGCCAACGACTTGGTGAAGGTGTGGATGGCCGCTTTGGTGGCGGTGTAATCGACCAGGATTTTATTACCCGTAATGCCGACGATACTGCCGGAATTGACGATGGCGTCACCATCGTGCAGGTGGGGCAGGGCGGCCTGGGCCATGAAAAAATACGCCAGAATATTGGTATCGAACGTGCGCCGGAGTTGTTCCTCGGTAATGTCTTCCAATTTCTCCTGCGCCATTTGATACGCCGCATTATTGACCAGGATATTTAGCTTGCCAAACTTCTCGACCGTTTGCCGGACGGCGTCCTCGCACTGGCTTTTTTGCCGCACGTCGGCCTGAATCACCAAACACGAACGGCCTTTGCTCTCGACCATGCGCTTCGTGTACTTGGCGTCGTCGGTGTTTTGGTTGTACACGATAGCCACGTCGGCTCCTTCCATCGCAAATGCAATAGCCACCGCCCGACCAATGCCAGAGTCCGCGCCAGTGATGATGGCCACTTTGCCGACCAGTTTACCCGCTGGTTTATAATTAGACAGGTCGCTGTCGGGAGCCGGGTCCATGTCGGACTGGCGGGCGGGGTACGGGAGTTGCTGACCCGGAATCTCACTGGATTTAGGCCGAAATTCAGACTGATTCATCATGGGTTGAATAATTATTGACGTGTAAAAGGATCAAATCATCAAACTGAATAGTTGTAACCTATGTTTTCCTGAAGTTTGTTTTTCCGACGTAGAAAGAATCTTGCGTAGCCTACCGGCAGGATTGGTCGTCATCGTTTCGCACGATTCGTGTACGCCCATTGCCGCCACTAAGGGGCACGCCGAAACGCGGGTTTTAACGTTGATAAACAAGATATTGACCAAGAATATCGGCTCTGCATAAATCGTGTTTCAAAACCGGCCACTGCCCTACGTTTGCTTCAGGTATGTTCCCCCGACCAGCCCGAGTACACTCGCGGTCAATCCGTACAACACGGGCGGAAAAGTCGTTCCGAGTTGCAAACACAAAAACCAGACGCTCCAGCCCAGGGCCATCGAGAGCAGGCAGCCCGTCCGGTTGGCGCGTTTCCAGTAGAGTCCCGCCGTCATGGGCACGAAAAGCGATACCAAACTAAACGCGGACGATTCGCTCACCAATTCAAAAATATCCTGCCGGACCAGCGCCATCCAGACCGAGGCCAGCGACACCCCCAGCACGGAGGCGCGAATCACGGCCAGCGTCTGTTTATCGCTGAGGTTGGGGTAAACTTGCTTCACCAGATTTTCGCCCGTTACGGCGGCGGGGGCCAGGATAGCGCCACTCGCCGTACTCAGCAAGGCCGAGACCAACGCGCCGAAAAACAAAATCTGCACGAGCAAGGGGGCGTGGCGCAGGACCATCGTGGGGATGATTAATTTCAAATCGCCCTGCCGCAATTCCGGGTACAACCGCAAGGCCATCAAGGCAATGAGCAGCGGCAACAGCGCCACCGTCAGGTACAGTACCCCCGCCGTGACCGACGCACGCACGGCGACGCGCTCGTTTTTGGCGGCCATGACCCGTTGAAAAATGTCCTGCTGGGGAATCGAACCTAAGCCGATGGTCGCCCAGGCCACGAAGTACTCGGCTGAACTTTGCCAGGAAAACGTTTTTGGGACAAACCGAAAAAACCCTTCTGGTTGCGCAGCCAGCACCTGTTTCAACCCGCCCGACTGGTCGAGCAGCAGGTAGGTGAGAATACCCAGCCCGGCTATCAAAATCAGGTTGTGCAGGAAATCGGTAATCGAAACCGACCACATCCCGCCCGTAAGCGTGTAGAGCGTCACCATCCCCGCGCCAGCCAGAATGCCCGTTTGGAGCGACACGCCAAAAATCACCTGCCCGATCACGCCCATCGCGACAAACTGCGCCGCGATCCAGCCGAAGTAGGAAGGCACAATCAGTGCCGCCGACAGCACCTCGGCGCTCCGTCCGAAGCGGTTACGGAAGAAGTCGCAAAACGTGATGATTTTGAGCCGGTAAAAGATTTTGGCGTACACCAGGCCCACCAGAATCAGGCACAGCGCCGCCCCAAACGGCTCCTCGATCACGGCCAGCAAGCCCCCTTCAACGAACTGCGCCGGGGCACCCATCATGGTTTCGGAGCCGAACCAGGTAGCAAACGTCACCATCGTGGCCAGACCAAACGACAGCCGCCGTCCGGCCAGCACAAAGTCTTCGGTGGTCTTGACCCGCCGCGAGGCCCAAAGTCCCACGGCCAGGTTGAGCAGTAAATACAGTGCGATACAGGTAAGCAGCATGGTGGGAATGAAGCGCCGAACAAGGGCTAAAAATGCCAAATTCCCCGGTTTTTACCTATGTTTGAAAAATTTTTTTCACCCAAAAGTCTATCAATTCGTTGGAGTTACTTGGTTTTGCACTGGCCATTTTGATCGGCATTCTGCTGAGTTTGCTCGGTGGGGGCGGCTCGATTCTGACGGTTCCGGTGCTGGTGTACTTGTTCGGGATTCCGCCCGCGCTGGCCACGGCGTACTCACTTTTGATTGTAGGAACCTCGTCGGCGGTGGCGTCCCTGGGTTACCTGCGGCAGGGCTTGGCGAGTCCGCGCACGGCCTTATTTTTCTCGTTCCCGTCGTTCGTCATGGTTTTTCTGACCCGGAAATACCTGTTGCCCCGGCTACCCGAACACCTGCTGACGGTGGCCGGTTTTACGCTGACTAAAGACCTGCTCATCATGCTGGTTTTCGCCGGGTTGATGGTCCTGGCGAGCAGTGCCATGCTCCGGGGGCGGCGCGACGAAGTGGCCGACATTCGGTCGGCCCGCGCCCGGCTCAATTATCCGATGATTTTTCTGGAAGGACTCCTTGTCGGTACCCTGACGGGGTTTGTCGGGGTGGGCGGGGGATTCCTGATTATTCCCGTGCTGACGGCCTTCGTGCGCCTGCCCATGAAACTGGCCGTGGGCACGTCGCTGATGATTATCGCCATCAATTCCCTGATCGGAATGCTGGGCGATTTAGGCCAGCATCCAACGGATTGGAGCTTTTTAGGGAAATTCATAGCCCTGACGTTACTCGGTGTTTTGGTAGGAACGGCACTGGCCAAACGCGTCGAAGGGCGCTACCTCAAGCCCGCTTTTGGCTGGTTTACGCTCCTGATGGGAACTGGGATTTTGGTAAAGGAGTTGGTTGTCTAAACCTTTTGTCTGAACCGTGCGACGGACCAGCTTATGAATTTCGATGAAACGTACTGGGAATCCCGTTACCAGGAGGGGCAAACCGGCTGGGATTTAGGCGCGGGGTCGCCGCCCTTGAAAGCCTACGCCGACCAACTGACCGACAGGACGTTGCGCATTCTGATTCCGGGTTGCGGGTTAGGTTACGAGGCTGCGTATTTGGTAGAAAACGGCTTCAGCGACGTCACCGTTGTGGATTTAGCTCCCTCGGCACTGGCCCGGCTGCGTCAGCAGGTTGGCGAAACTGCGGCTCTGAATTTGGTGCAGGGTGATTTTTTTGCCCACGAAGGTCAATATGACCTGGTGCTGGAACAGACTTTTTTCTGTGCCATCGACCCAGCGTTGCGTCCTGATTACGCCCGCCACGTGCATGAATTGTTAAAGCCTGACGGCAAGCTGGTTGGTGTACTGTTTGACGTTAATTTTGAAAAACCGGGTCCGCCATTCAGCGGTTCTGCCGGGGAGTACCGGCGGGTGTTCGAACCCGGTTTTCATCTGGAGGTCCTCGAAACGGCCACCAACTCGGTAAAGCCCCGCGCCGGGCGGGAGCTGTTTATTAAATTTGTCAAAAAATAGTGACCAGTAACCAGTAATCGCACGATGTAATTTTTTGAACTGATCCCTGATAACTGAAAATCATGCAAGGCAGTTTTCAAGAACTCATTAACACCGAAACACCCGTACTGGTCGATTTTTTCGCGACTTGGTGCGGACCGTGCAAAGCGCTGGCTCCGCATTTGGAACAACTCAAAGAACGGATGGGCGAGGATGTCCGCATCGTGAAGATTGACGTGGATAAAAATCCCGCGCTGGCGGCGCAGTTTCGCGTCAGCGGCGTACCCACATTAATGCTTTTCCGCAACGGCAAAACGCTCTGGCGGCAGTCGGGCGTGTTGACGGCCGGGCAGTTGGAGCAGGTTATTCAAAAATGGAAAACTGAGAATTGAAAATGGGTTTTGATAACCTACTTTTCATTTTAAATTCTCAATTTTAAATTCTCAATTTTCCATGCAACGCACAAAATTCCAAGCCATGATCGGCGGTCGCTGCCCACGCTGCCGACAGGGGAAAGTCTTTATGGCACCGTGGTGGCAGGTGACCAAATTCTCCCGAATGCACGAGCATTGTCCGCATTGCGGGCTGCGTTACGAGGTGGAACCAGGGCTTTTTTTCGGGGCTATGTTCATCAGTTACGCCATTTCGGTGGGCATTATGATTGGGATTGGGGTACTGAGTTTCGTTATCTTCAACGACCCCGATAATATTTGGCTGTACTATATTATTCCCATCACGGTGGCGTCGTTGGTGGCCGTTCCGTTTAATTTTCGAATTTCGCGGGTCATCATGCTTCATCTTTTTTCTGGTGTTCGGTATGAGGAAAATTTATCCAATCGATCTTTGTAACGCGTTAATATTGAGCGTTCTGTGCATCGGTGTCGCGCAGGCGCAGCGGTACAACCACGCCACGCTGTGGTCGCGGGTAACGCTCAACAAACGCCTCAATCCCAATTGGAGCGTACAGGGTGAATACCATTGGCGGCGGCAAAACAATTTTCATACGTCGAAATGGAATCTGCTCGAAAATCCCTTTTTGCAGGCGGGCCGGATCATACTCAGTTACCAGCGAAAAGACTGGACGTTTCAACTGAATCCGAATTTTTTTTACGCCCATCCGTTGTTGGGAAAAGAAGCGGATTTCACCAACCCGGCGGGGAGAGAGTGGCGCCTGGCGGCTTACGCGGAATGGGCCAGAGTAAGGACAAAGGTTACATTGCGCCTGCGGGGTGGATACGAATATCGATTTTTGGAACGCAATGCTTTCGAGCCAACGGGCCGCGCCCGTTTCCGGATTCAGGGCCGCTACAACGTGAGTGAGCGGGTCCGCTGGGTTCTGAGTACCGAGCCACTCGTCAACGTGGGGCCAAACCCGGCACCAGTTTTTTTTAGCCAGAATCAGGCGTACACCGGCCTTGATTTTGACCTTATCCAGCCCTGGCTCGGGGCAGAAATCGGCTATTTATACGTGCTGCGTAAACGGCAGAGTGGCATTGAATTTGACAACGAACACGCCCTGGGCCTGCAACTGAAGATCAGATTATGAATGTTTTGCTGACCACTGGATTATTGGCGTTGCTGAGTGCATCCGTTTTTGGGCAGATCAAAAGCCGCTCGTACAAAGCGATGATCGATGCCCTCAACGCCGAAACAGTGCCCTACGTCAGTTGCGCACAGTTGAAAACCATGCCCCAGGCTATCCTGCTCGACACGCGCCAACGCCCGGAATACGACGTGAGCCACCTGCCCGGTGCGCGCTGGGTGGGCTACGATGAGTTTGACCTGACTCGCGTGAAGGACCTTCCAAAGACCACGCCCATCGTCGTGTACTGCTCGGTCGGGTACCGCAGCGAAAAAGTCGGCGAGAAACTACTATCGGCCGGGTACAAAAACGTTTCCAACCTGTACGGCAGTTTATTTGAATGGATTAACCAGGGGAACGCCGTCGTTGGGACGGACGGAAAACCAACCAACCGCGTTCACGGCTACAGCCGTTTTTGGGGCGTCTGGCTGACGCGCGGCGAAAAAGTGTTTGATTAATGGTTTGAAGAGGGTTTGTCATCCTGACGCGGGACGTATCTGGTTTGGGGCTGCCAGAAAAATCCGCGTTTCTGGTACCCCACCCACATCCTCCCGGCGTCTGGATGACAAATTCTCAAACTTTAAAAAAGAAATGCAACTCCACCAATTTTACGATGAATCCCTGGCGCACGCGTCGTATGCCATTTTGAGCGAAACGACTGCTGAAGTGCTGCTGGTCGACCCGGCTCGCAACCCCCAACCGTATTACGACTGGGCCGACGAGCGGGGGGCAAAAATCGTGGCCGTGGTTGAGACGCACCCCCACGCCGATTTTGTCAGTTCGCACCTCGAATTAGCGCAGACATCCGGCGCACAGATTTTTCAATCCAAACTGGTTAACCCGGCTTACGCTTACGTTCCCTTCGACGACGGCGACGTGCTCACGCTCGGCGAATGCACCTACGTGGCCATCAACACGCCCGGCCATTCGCCCGACAGCATTTGCCTGGTGCTGAAAGTGGATAGTAAAACGTACGCGATATTCACCGGCGACACGCTGTTTATCGGCGACGTGGGCCGACCCGATTTGCGCGAAAATGTGGGAAATGTGACCGCCGACCGCGAACAATTGGCCCGGCAGATGTACCACAGCACGCGCGAGAAATTGATGAAGTTCCCACCCGAAACCCTCGTGTACCCGGCACACGGTGCGGGGAGTTTGTGCGGCAAAAACCTCAGTGAGGAACGCGTGAGCACTATTGGCCAGGAACTGGCCGACAACTTCGCGTTGTCGGATATGAGCGAAGACGAATTTGTCGCCTACCTGCTGGCCGACCAGCCTTTCGTGCCGCAGTACTTTGAGTTTGACGTTGAACTCAACAAAACCGGCGCGCCCCCGCTGGCCGAAAGCCTTGCTTTGGTACCACGGGTACAGGTCGCCGACGTGCAACCTGGCGTGTGGATCGTGGATACCCGTCCGCAGGACGTTTTCAAGCTGGGCCATTTACCCCATTCCATCAACCTGATGGAGGGCGGGAAATTTGAAACCTGGCTGGGTAGCCTGCTGGCCCCCGGCGAGGCGTTTTACCTGGCGGCGGCAGACGAAGCCTCGTTGAACGAACTTCTGGAGCGAGTCGCTAAAATTGGCTACGAAACTCAGGTGAAGGGAATTGTTATTTTGGAAAAAACAGCCGCTGAAACGTCGCCCGTCTTCGATTTAGAGCACTTCAGCGACCACGAAAACGATTACACGATTCTCGACATTCGGAACGCGTCGGAAGTAGCCGGGGGTAAATTGTTCGATAACGCCCTGTCCATTCCCCTCCCCGAACTTCGGGAGCGCGCCCACGAATTGCCGACGGATAAACCCATCGTGGTTCACTGCGCGGGCGGCTACCGCTCAGCGGCGGGCAGCAGTTTATTGCAAAACATCCTGCCCGGCGCAACCGTGTACGATTTGGGCGAGGCGGTGACGAGGTTTCAGGGTGTGGAAAAGTAAAGGCTGTTTGAAAATACTGAAATGAGATAAAATGAAATGAGATAACAAGCTCAGTGTGACAATTTTTTTGCCCAACCCTTTGCAAGCCTCGAACTTCTATGTATGTTTGCGAAGCCTTGCACTTCGAGGTATAAAACTTATGAATGATCTGACAAAAGAACTCGTCGCGGCAACGTCGGTGCCGGTCGTGCTGGCGGTGTTGGGCCGGGGCGAAAGCTACGGCTACGACATCATCCGGCAGGTACGCGAACTGTCAGGCGGGAAACTCGACTTTTCCGAGGGGACGCTTTACCCGGTTTTGCGCAAATTGGAAGAACGCGGGTTGGTCGAAACTGAATGGCGCAAAGCGGAGAATGAGCGGCAGCGCAAATACTATCGCCTCAAAGACCAGGGCCGCGCCACCCTCGAAACCGAGCGCACAAACTGGAATGCCATCAATAACCTTCTCCAAAACCTATGGAACGCCAACCCCGCTTTGACCTGACCGCCGCCACCGAAACCTGGCTCGACATACTCCGCCAGCAAGGTACCTTCACTGACGACGACCGACGCGAATTACACGGACATCTGCTGGACGCCATTGAGGCATTGAAAGCTAAGGATTTATCCGAAGAAGAAGCCTTTCTGCTGGCTCGCCATCGCCTCGGTTCGGCAGAAACGTTGGGCGCAGAATTTGGCAAAATTCAGCGGCCGTTCGTCGTGCAACGCGAGCCGGTAATTCTGTTGTTGGGGGCGTTAGTATTTTTAATTTTAAAGAATGGAATGCAAACGGTGAGTGATTTTGCCGCCGTTTGGTTTGCGCATACTTGGGGTGATTCGCTGACGACCTCCCTGCTCGACGTCGGGCTATGCTTTGTCTTGCTGGCCGGGCTGATCCTAGTCGTTGTCCGGTTCATGCAATCGGGTAAAAAGGCGCAGTACTGGTTTTTCAAAAACCTTCACCGTGCCCCCGTGTTAGTGGCGCTGGTGGTGTCGATTTTGTTGGGACTATCCGCGTTGGGAGCCTACTCCGCAGGCCATGCGTTCGACGAGTTATTGCATCCCACGTCACTCCACTGGACCCACCAGGAAATCTGGCACGTACACAATTTGTTCTGGCTTGGGTTTTATCTAAGTTGGTTACTGATTTTCCTAAACGTTGTGGTCCAATACGCCTCGGTAGGGAACCAAACGCTGATTAGTTGGTTGCAACAGGCACCCGCAGGCTGGCTGGTTGTGGCTGGTTTATGCTCGTTTACGTGTTGGTTGGGTTTGAGTGTGGCGGGTATGAGGCTGCTTGTGCCTACTGAAGGAATCAACCGCTTTTTCATCAGTGCCGCGTTGAGTTGCCTGGCAAGTGGCCTTGTGCTGGGTCGTAGTTCGCGGTACTCGTTACCGATTCGTTTTCTGCTTATACTTGCTCCAATTGCGGCATGGTACGGCTTGGCGCTGGGCGAAAATTTGTTGTACGATGAAGTACCTTCTTTTTTGCTGAGTGATTTTTTTGCGCTAAAGTTCATGGCTTCGGCTGCACTTGGCGCGCTGGTTGGCCTCGGTTTAGGCGCGTTTCGACGGCAAAAAAGCTTCACCGCCTGAAGGAAACTTGGGGTTACGGCAATCACTGCGTATTTTCAGCCAAAACCCTGATTCTTTCTTCCATGAAAAAACTCCTCCTCCTGTCCAGTTTGCTGGCGCTTACCGCCACCGTGCCAAAACATCAGGCCGTGGGTACAGAAATCCTCTGGGATACCTACGGCGTTCCGCACATTTTTGCCCGCACCGACGAGGGCCTGTTTTACGGCTACGGCTGGGCGCAGGCCCAGGCCCACGGCGATCTGATTTTGCGGCTTTACGGCCAGAGCCGGGGACGCGGGGCCGAGTTTTTGGGCGAATCCTACGCCGAAGCCGACCGCTGGGTGTTGCTCAATTCGATTCCCGAACGGGCCAAAACCTGGTACGCGGCCCAAACGCCGACCTTCAAAAAACTGCTCGACTCGTTTGCGAAGGGCGTAAACGATTACGCGGCTAAGAATCCCACTAAGATTTCGGCCAGCGTCAAACCGTACTTACCCGTCACGGGTGTGGATTTGCTGGCGCACTCCATGCGCGTGATTCACTACGTGTTTGTGTCGCCCTCAGCGGCGGCGAAAGCAGCCGAGGCGCAACTACCCGACCAGAATGGTTCCAACACCTGGGCCATTGGCCCCTCGCGCTCGGCCAGTGGCAAAGCTCTGCTACTCACCAATCCGCACCTGCCCTGGCAGGATTTTTACACGTATTTTGAAGCCCAACTCAACGCGCCGGGCACCAATAGCTACGGCATTACGCGCGTGGGCTTTCCGTGCCTGACGATGTTTTTCAACGACGACATCGCCACGGCCCAAACCGTCAATACCAACGACGGGCAGGATTTCTACCAACTCACGTTGCGCGATGGCGGCTACCTTTTCGACGGGCAGGTGAAGGCGTTTTCCGTCAAAAATAAAACGTTGAAAATCAGGCAGGCCGACGGGTCGTTGACGGAAGAAATCGTGACCGTAAACGAGTCGGTACATGGCCCCGTCGTGGCCGCGAAAGGCAGCAAAGCCGTTGCCATGCGCGCGGCGGGCATCGACCGGCCCGGTATGTTGCAGCAGTACTGGGACATGATGCACGTCAAAAATCTGGCTCAGTTTCAGACTGTGATGAGTCGCCTGCAAATTCCCATGTTCACGTACAGTTACGCCGACCGGGCCGGGCACATCATGAATCTGTTCAACGCCGAAGTACCCCGGCGGAACGCAGGTGATACTAAAACCTGGAACGGCGTGGTGCCCGGCGACAAATCGGACAACCTCTGGACCGATTACCTCACGTACAACGAGTTGCCCAAAAGCATCGACCCGCCGAGCGGCTGGGTGCAGAATTGCAATGAATCGCCCTGGACGGTGACGTTTCCCATGCCCAACGATCCGAAGAATTTCCCGACCTACCTCGCTCCGCCGCCCGCCATGTCGTTTCGTACCCAGCGCTCGGTGCGGATGCTGATGGAAGATGACAAGATTTCGCTCGATGAACTCATCCAGTACAAACACTCCACCCGGATGGAACTCGCCGACCGGATTCTGGACGATTTGGAAAAAGCCGTGGCAGCATCCGACAACGCCGAAGCCAAAGAAGCGCTGTCCGTTTTGAAAACCTGGGATCGCCAGTGCAATGCCGACAGTCGCGGGGCGGTTTTGTTTGAAGCCTTCGTGAAAGAATGGGCTAAACCGGCGGGGGGATTCTCGCGGATTGGTACGGCCTCGCCCTTGTTTGCCAAACCCTGGAACACCGCCGACCCCATCAATACCCCCGACGGAATCGCCAAACCCGCTGAGGCCGTGAAAGCCCTCGAAACCGCCGCCCGGCAAATAAAAAAAGCCCACGGCTCGCTCGACGTGGCCTGGGGCAAGGTGTACCAGTTTAGAATTCCGGCGTCCGACGGAACGATGACCGACGTACCCGCCAACGGCGGACCAGGGCCAATGGGCGTGTTTCGGGTGATGACGTTTGCCGCAACCGGGCGGGCGATGGACAATCCCATCCGGCCCTTCCACGGCGATACGTACGTGGCGGCTATCGAGATGAGTACGCCTGTGAAAGCCCGCACGCTCATCGGCTACGGCAACGCCTCCCAGCCCGGCAGCAAGCACCACACCGACCAGTTGCCGCTCATGCAAAAACAAAAGTTACGCACCGTCTGGCGGACGAAAGCCGAGATTTTGCGGTACCTGGAATTGCGCGAACGGCTTTAAGAAAGCGAGTCGTCATGCTGAACTTGTTTCAGCATCTTCCCAGTGATAGGTTGCCGGGTGGCTCGGCCACAGAAAATAGTCAGCAGACTGGAAGATGCTGAAACAAGTTCAGCATGACGACTTTCAACAGAAAAGCGCCCCCGCCGAAACAGCCGGGGCGCTTTTACTTTCACGTTTAAACACCTTTTTTACTCAATCACAATCCGTTTTACCGTCCCGTCGTTGCCCTGCGTCACGGTCAGGAAGTACGTGCCTTTGTCAGCGCCTTTCTTCAGGTCGATCTGTCCGACGTATTTTCCGGAAAAATCCTTTACCCGCTCACGGGCGACTTCCTTACCGGCTACGTCGGTCACGGCAATGGTCACGTCGCCTTTTTCGGGCGTTTGGAAGGTCACGTTGAGGCGGCCGTTGAAGGGCTGGTTGGGGTAGGCGCTCAGGGCTTTCACCGTGCGGGAAGAGTTGGCACCATTTCCATCAAATACGAGGCCGGGGAGGTTGTCCAGGCTGCGGTTGAGGTTCAGGTTGAACTCTTCCGGTTTCCAATTCTGTTTGAAATCCCGCTCATAGCGCTGACCAAAATCCTTCATTTTTTCACCGTATTCGCGGCCCCAACGTTCCATGTCGCGGCCAAACTTCTCCATGTCGCGGTTGAATTGACGCATATCGAGTTGAACGGTCTTGTCGTCGTCGTTGTAAATCCGACCCCGAGGCGCGCTGGGTGCTCTTGGGGGCCGGGGCGGGGCAGGATTCGCGCCGTTCGATTCGATGTACGCCCGGTTGTTGCTGCCCCGGTTGCGGACGTTGACGCGCATCCGGTTGCCCGTGTCGGCGTTGACCGAGTCGAGGAAGCGATCCGCACTGGCCTGGTCGCTGAAAGTGCGCTCAATCGTTTCGGTTTTACCGTCTTTTTCCTTCTCAACGTGTACGCGGGTGCCATTGCCGTCGTCAGTAACCTGCACCCGGACGTTCGCATTCGATTTTTCTGATTTGGTTGTTTGGGCCTGCGCTACGCCGACGGCCAGGGCCAGCAGCAGCGTAGAAGTTAACCAGCGTTTTTTCATGACAGTAGAGATTTGTTGGATCAGTTTTACGCAAGGACGCGGTTTTTTAGGGAACGTTGCACCAAAACCAATTGAAAATTTCGTAATTCGTCAGCAATCTACCAAGCTCAGGCTGGGGTTTGTTAAAAGATGTTAACGGGGGAGCGAGGCCAAAGGCTTTTACGTTTCTAAAATAGGACCTGTTGATCCTCTTCAGCGCGAACCAAACCAGTTTTAAACCGGGAGGCAACAGAAAGGTTTAGCAAAAATCATGACCAAACGCCACATCCAATGGATTATCGGACTAATGACGATAGCCTTGCTGGGGTTGGCGGGCTTCCAGTTTTATTGGATTCGGGAAACCCTCCGCGCCAAGCAGGAGCAATTTGACGGGGCCGTGTCGGAGGCCTTGCAGGCCGTCGTGCGGAAGGTGGAAAAGCAGGAAATTGTTTACCTGACTAACCGGAAACTGGCCGCTGACGCCCAGAAACAGCGTTTGATGGCCATCGGCCGAGCGGGCGGGCCGACCTCCGGTTCAGCGGTTGCTGATTCAAAAAAAACCAGCACCAGCCCGACCTCCCGCCCGCGTCGTCGGTCGGGTAATGGAATCCGGCAAACCCCGGCAGGCTACACGTACCGCCGTCCAAAACCCGACAACGAGCAAAAAACAGCGCCTCCTGCACCCTGGGAAAGTTATGGAAAGATGACCATGCCCACCGATGCTTACGTGCAGGAACTAACCATTTTACCCGACGGGCAAGTCCATATTCTCGAAGAATATTACCGCCACGAGCAGGTCGTTGACGGGCAAATCGATGAACTGAACCGCATCCGCCAGGCCGCCGACCGCCAGTACAACGACATGGTTTTTAAGGCGTTTCGGCGCGATACCAAAGCCAGTCGGCAGCGTCGCGATTCGCTGGGTCAGGCCCTGTCCGCCCGCTTGCAGGGAAAAGACCCGCCAACCCGCCGCGTCGCGGTGGCCCCCAAATCCTCCGCCCGTAAGCCAGCCCTGAGTCGGAATCCAGTCGCCAAACCGGCGACCAAGCCTGATTTAGCGGCGGTGAAAAGTCAGTTTCAACAGCAGTCGGCGGAACATCAGACGGAGTTGCTGAAGGACGTGTTTTACGAACTCGTCTTCAAACAACGCAACGTGGCCGATCGCCTCGACCGGTTCATGCTCGACTCGCTGCTGAAAGACGAAGTTCGTGGCCGGGGCATCGCTATTCCCTTCGAGTACGGGGTGCAAACGGCGGAACATAAAAATCAATTGCTATTTTCGTCCAGCCCCGGTTACCGCGACGACCGGCTGCTGAGCGAGGGGTACCGGGCCAATCTGTTTCCCAACGACCTGTTTAGCAGCGGCAATTTTCTCTACGTATTCTTCCCCGACCAGCGGGGTTACATTGTCCGGCAATTGTGGGTGACGTTTGCCAGTGCGCTCGTGCTGATGTTGATTGTGGTGGCGTGTTTTTACGTGGCCGTTCGGACCATCATCGAGCAAAAAAAGGTGGCTGACATCAAAAACGATTTTATCAATAACATGACCCACGAGTTCAAAACGCCTGTTTCGACCATTTCACTGGCGGTGCAGGTGTTGCAGGACAAGGAAGTGGCGGCCAATTCTTCGATGCTCAACCGGTATCTGGGCATTATTCAGGACGAAAACCGGCGCTTGGGTCAGCAGGTGGAAAAGGTGTTGCAGGCCGCCCTGCTCGACCGGGGCGAGGTGAAACTGAAGCGCACGTCGATTGATGTAAACGAGGTGATCGAGCGGGTAGCCCTCAACCTGAGTCCGCAGATCGAGGCCCGGCAGGGAACCCTTGACTTGGAACTACACGCCGAAAATCCGGTGCTGCAAGCCGACGAGGTCCATTTGACCAACCTGATTTTCAACCTGCTCGACAACGCCAACAAGTACTCTCCGGCAGTCCCCGAAATCACCATTCGGACGGCCGATGCCGAAGGCGGGCTTAGGATCCAGATCAGCGATCGGGGGGCGGGTATGGCCCGCGAACAAATCAGCCGGATTTTTGAGAAATTTTACCGCGTACCCACCGGCAACCTCCACGACGTGAAGGGCTTCGGGCTGGGCCTGAGTTACGTCAAAACGATGGTGGAAGCCCACCAGGGCCGTATCGAAGTCGAAAGCCAACCCGGTGCCGGGAGTACGTTTACTATTTTTTTACCAAGACAATTTTCAAAGAATGCTGAATTATGAATTATGAATGCTGAATGAATTTTTTTCAATTCAGCATTCAGCATTAAAACACCTCCCCCATGACCCGAATCCTCCTTGCCGAAGACGATCCCAACCTCGGACAATTGCTCCAGGAATACCTCACGCTGAAAGGCTACCAGACCGACCTCGTGCGCGATGGCAACGAAGCACTCGATCGGTTCCTGCAACAAAAAAGCTATGAACTGTGCATTTTCGACGTGATGATGCCCAAGAAAGACGGCTTCACGCTGGCGAAGGAAGTACGCATGGCCAACCCCGAAATACCCATCATTTTTCTGACGGCAAAAGCCATGAAGGAGGACACCCTGCATGGGTTCCGGGTGGGGGGCGACGACTATCTGACCAAGCCGTTCAACATGGAAGAACTTCTGGCGCGGATGAAGGCCGTGTTGCGCCGCACCCAACCCGGCACCGAAACTAAGGTAACCAAACAGGATGCGTACCAAATCGGCGCGTACACCTTCGACCCTGACCGACAGTCGCTCACCAACGGCGTGGAAACCTTTAAACTGACCGGGCGCGAGGCCGATTTGCTGAAACTTTTTGCCCAACACCTCAACCAGCCCCTCAGTCGGAGTTACGCCCTGAAGGCCATTTGGGGCGACGACAGCTATTTTAATGCCCGCTCGATGGACGTGTACATCACCAAACTGCGCAAATACCTGCGGCACGATCCCAACGTCCAGATTATCAACCTGCACGGCGAAGGGTTCAAAATGATGGCGTAAAGCGCGGGCGGGACGTATCTTTGCGGTCTGATTTTAGCGCAACAACCTATGGCTTTTCACATCAATCGCCGCCCCCGGCGCCTGCGGCAGTCGCCCGCGATTCGGGCCATTGTGGAGGAAACCACCCTGAGCGTCAATGATTTCATTTATCCGATGTTTGTGGTCGGGGGTCAAAACGTGGTGAGCGAAGTGCGTTCGATGCCGGGAATTTTCCGCTATTCGCTCGACCGCTTGCTCGATGAACTCGCCGTGGTGACCGATCTGGGCATCAAGGCCATTGATTTATTTCCCAATTATCCCGAGCGTGAAAAAGATAAAACAGCCAGCGAAAGCTACCGCGAAGGCACATTTTACCTCGAAGCCTTGTCGAAAATCAAGGCCCGCTATCCGCAACTCTGCGTGATGACCGACGTAGCCATGGATCCGTACAGCAGCGACGGGCACGATGGCCTGGTCGAAACCCGGCCGGACGGGTCGATGGAAATACGCAACGATGAAACGCTGGAGATTTTGGGTAAAATGTCGGTCGCTCAGGCGCAGGCCGGAGCCGACTTCATTGGCCCTTCCGACATGATGGACGGACGCGTAGGCTACCTCCGCCAAACCCTCGACGCGGCGGGCTACCCACAGGTGGGGATTGTGTCGTACACCGCCAAATACGCCTCCGCGTTTTACGGGCCGTTCCGCGATGCGCTCGGTTCGGCACCCAAGTTTGGCGACAAAAAAACCTACCAGATGAATCCTGCCAACAGCCGGGAGGCGCTCATCGAAGCCAGCCTCGACTATGCTGAAGGCGCGGATATGCTGATGGTTAAACCCGCATTGGCCTACCTCGACATCATCAAATTATTGAACGACAACTTTGACGTGCCCATCGCGGCCTACAACGTGTCGGGTGAGTACGCGATGATCAAAGCCGCCGCGCAAAACGGCTGGCTCGACGGTACCCGCGCCATGCTGGAGGTGTTGACCTCGATCAAACGCGCCGGGGCTACGGTCATTCTGAGCTATTTTGCCAAAGAATTTGCGATGTTGCGGTAGCGCCGACCTCCGGTCGGCGTACGGCTTGGAGTTGAGCCTGAAAACGCGTTTCGACTAAACCAGAGTTTTAATTAGCCTTCCAACTTGAGTACCACCCTCCTGATTCTCAACGCCCGCCTCGTCAACGAAGGCCGGATTACCAAAGCCGATGTTTTCGTGAAAGACGGTTTCATCGAACAAATCAGCGGTGATTTAGCCGGGAAAACTGTTGATAAAATCATCGACGCCGCTGGAAGACACTTGCTGCCGGGCGTCATCGACGATCAGGTGCATTTCCGCGAACCGGGTTTGACCCACAAAGCCACTATTGCCAGTGAGGCGCGGGCCGCCGTGGCCGGGGGCGTGACGAGTTTCATGGAAATGCCCAACACCGTACCCAATGCTCTGACGCAGCAACTGCTGGAGGAAAAATACCAGATTGCCGCCCGGAGTTCGCTGGCCAATTACTCGTTTTACATGGGCGCTTCCAACGACAACCTGGAAGAAGTACTGCGAACCGACGCCCAAACGGTGTGTGGGGTGAAAATTTTCATGGGTTCGTCAACGGGTGATATGTTGGTGGACAACGAACAAACCCTTGAAAAACTCTTCAGCCAGGTACCTCTGCTCATCGCTACGCATTGCGAAGATGAAGCCACGATTCGGGCCAATGTTGTTGAGTTTAAGGAAAAATACGGCGACAATCCACCAGCGAGCGTTCACCCCGAAATCCGGAGCGTTGAAGCCTGCCTGAAGTCGAGTTCAATGGCGGTGGCGTTGGCCAAAAAACACAACACGCGCCTGCACGTGTTGCACATTTCGACCGGGGACGAAGTTTCTCTTTTTAGTTCGGCAAAACTCGATGGGTTCAAGCGCATCACGGCGGAGGTCTGCGTGCATCACCTCTGGTTCGACGCCCGCGATTACCAGCGGCTTGGCAATCAAATCAAGTGCAATCCCGCCATCAAGGCCGATGGCCACAAGCAGGCCCTGTTGCAAGGGTTGCTCGAAGACCGCCTCGATGTCGTGGCGACCGACCACGCGCCCCACACCTGGGCCGAAAAACAGCAGGCGTACTGGCAGGCTCCCTCAGGGTTGCCGTTGGTGCAACACGCCTTGCCGATGATGCTTGAGTTCTACCATCAGGGGAAGATTTCCCTCGAAAAAATTGTTGAAAAGCTATGCCACGCCCCGGCAGACTGTTTCGGAATCGACCGGCGGGGCTACCTGCGGGAAGGGTACTGGGCCGATCTGACGCTGGTTGATCTGCAAAAACCGGTTAAAGTTGCCAAAGACAACATATTTTACCAATGCGGCTGGTCGCCTTTGGAGGGAACAACCTTTCATTCCTCGGTGACCCACACGGTCGTGTCGGGGCAACTGGTTTTCGAAGAAGGAAATTTTAGGGAAAATCAACCGGGCAAGCGCCTGGCTTTCAACCGATAAAACGAAAAAACTCCCACAGCGAGCTGGGGAGTTTTTAAAACTTATAAACACCACGTAAAAATTTAACCAACGGAAACGACCGACTTGAACCGACGGAAGTTCATCCCCGCGAAGCAACGACGCAGAATGCGCCGATATACGCTACCAAACTGGTTGTAGCACCACAACTTGAGTTGGGTGATGTCTTCAGCTACAAGCATTCGGATTGCCTTTTTGAGTTCTTTTTCGAAGAGTTTGGCATCAAAACTCACTTTTTTCAAAATGACTTTGATGTATTCCAGAAGCGTGATGGTCATCTTATTTTGGGTTTAGGTGTTAGGGCATCACTTGGAAAAATCGGTACCATTTCGCTCCCCCATGAATGAATCGATGAGCGATCAGGCCCGAAATGTGTAGTTTTGTAACGATGAAATTAGCTAAAATATATATTCTTTTTCCAATTTTTTTTTGTCTGCTTACGGCCTCTTCAGTCACGCTAGCCCAGGAGCCAGTCGTGCGGATTGAATTGGGCACTTCCCCGTTGCCCATCAACCAATTATTCACGATTACCGTGGTTATTGCCAACAGCGAGGAACGCAGTTATGACCGCTTTCCCGACCTGAGTGGGTTTACCAAGCGGGGTACGTCTTCGGGTACGATCAACGATAAAACGGGCATCACGCAGCGCATCACCCAGAGTTACATGGCGGCGCGGCCGGGGTCGTTTCTGGTGCCACCGTTCAACATGGTCGTCAATGGACAGGTCATAAAATCATCGGGAGGGCTTATCACGGTTGCGGGGGGGGGGGCCCCCCCCACCCCGGCATAGGGCGCGGCCAAGCCCCCCCAGGGGAACCCCGCGGGCGCCCCGAAAAACCCACCCCGTCGGGGGGGACCGGG
>JAJAZB010000093.1 GCA_026785975.1 Cytophagaceae bacterium
AAAACACCCACAATAAAACGGGGGTTCCTCAAACCCCCCCCCCACCCCGGGGGGGGGTTTTTAGGGGGTCTGGGGCGGGGGGGGCCCAAAAAACCCCCCGGCCTTCCCCCCGCGTTTTTTTCCCCCCGCACCTGATACAGGTTTATGGCAACCTGGTTTTTCGTCCGCGCCGCCAACGGACGATCAGCCAACCGAATAGCCCGAGGAGGACGAACAAGGGAAGGAAATAAAATAAGCCCAGAAAGACACTGCCGAGTAGCCCGAGTCCATCGCTGAGGTTGTCCCAGATTTTCACGTAAAACGGGGCCTCCGGGTTGAGGCTGGCCTCGGTTTGCTGGTAGTAAGTCAGTTGAACCGTGCTCTGGGCAACGTCGTTTTTCAATTCGCGAAACACGGCTTCCTGCGCCTCGATGTCCTCGCGCATTTGGGCGAGTTGCTGTTCCACTTCGAGGACATCTTTTACGTTTTTCGCTTGTTTAAGTAATTGGAGGTACTTTTCCTCGGTTGCTTTTTTGCTGCGAATGCGGGCTTCCACGTCTGCGTAACGCCGGGTCACGTCTTCGGCGGTAATCGATTTTGATTCCGTAAAAATGGATTCCTTCAAAATAATGGCCAGAAAAGTGTCCAGCCGGGCGGCGTTTACCCGGATGACCATTTCATTCTGCAACGAAGCGTCCTGCTTGCTTTCGTTGGTCGAAACGATTAAACCACCGACTCGCTTTATGGCCAGTTCGATGTGTTCGCCGGTTTTCTGAAAGTCACGTACCCGAAACCGCAGGTTGGCGTTGCGAACAATTTTGCGTTGAACGGTAGTCTTCGGGACAACTGGATCGCCCGGTTTCGGCCGTTTGGTGGGAGCGGGAACTTCCGGTGCCGGGGGAGCGGGCGGTTCTTCCATCGCCTGGCTTGGGCTGTTGACGGTCGGCGTTTCATATTGTACGACTGATGCATCACCGGCTTGCTTCTGATCGGCTCGGTCGGAGGTACTTTGTTTTCCCTGACAACTGACGAGGGTGGAGGCCAGTAGGCACAATACGAAGAGGGGATTTTTCATCGGTTTAATTTTTTTAGAGTATTGGACTTTCGCTCAAGGTGCTTGGAGCCTCACCCGCGCGGCGGACCGTCCTAAGAGTATTGTCTGAACCAAGATTGGCCAGGATTTACAGATTTTCAGGAGATGAAATTTAAAAATCGGGAATTAACCATCCTGTCAATCCTTAAATCCTGGCCAATCTTGGTTCAGACAGCCTTATATTTTGAATTAAACAAGCGCTTGAACTGCAAACTGACACTGCCAAAATTGATTAGCAATCCAGTTTCCATCCGATACGCTTCGAGGTAATTTTTTCCCTGAGCCAAATGAACGTCTTCGAGGGAAATCAGCGCCTTTAATTCAACCATGATCGCGTCTTCTACAAAAAAATCCACTCGTCGTTCGCCGATTTCAATCCCTTCATAAAAAATAGGCAAAGACATTTCTCTCGTAAAAAGAAGGTTTTGTTGTCTCATTTCAATCTCCAGAGCACGTTGATAAATCACTTCCTGGAAACCGTTACCCAGAGTAGTATGCACCTTCATCGCGCAACCGATGATTAATCTGGTAATTTCTTCATGTTTCATAACTCAGGGATTTTTATGTCAAAACTGTCTGGATCAGACTGATTCAGACTACCACTTTGCCCACCCCGCCGGCCTCCGGTAGGAACGTTTCGGCTCAAAATATTCCCACAGCAGTTTCGAGACGGCCCGCAGTAATTCGTAGCCCTCGTTGGTGCGTTCCCAACTTTCATCTTTCTGGTTTTTGGTAATCACGCAAAACACGTAATCCCCCGACGGCGCGTTGACCAGCACTACCTCCGAGCGCGATTGATCCACGGCCCCCTGCTTGGAAGCCACCTGCACTGTGGGGGGAAGTTGGCTCAGGCTTTCGCCGTCGTAATAAATTCGGACGAGGTTGCGGTAAATCCGCTCACTGGCGGCAGGATTGATGACTTTCCCCGCCCGGATGCGCACGAGCAGTTCGGCCATTTCGCGGGGTGTAGTCTGGCCCCAGCCGTAGCGTTGCCAATCGGAGCGGCGGCCGGGCGTACGGGAATTGACGCGGGTAGCCTGGAACCCATTGGTTTGTAGCCAATTGTTGATCGCCGTGCCGGTACCCGCCAGCGACTGGCACCAGAGGCTGGCCGTATTGTCGGAGGTAGTAATCATGAGCATGGCGACTTTGCTGAGCGCAATTTTTTCGCCGTCTTTGAACGAACCGAGGATGTCCTCGCCCGCGTAAAGCAGCGAGTCGCGGTAGGTGAGCGTGGCGTGGTAGTCGAGTTCACCGCGCTCAATTTTGTCAAAAAGCCCAATCGTAATCGGGACTTTGATTAGGCTGGCCGTCGGGAAAAGCGTGTCGGCGTTGATGGCAACGGCCTTATTTTTCGTTAAATGCCGGACGTAAATCCCTACGTCTCCCCGAAAATTGGCCGTGAGTGTTTTTAGCCTGGCTTCGAGAACCGCATCTGTTTTTTGGGCAAAAGCCGGAACCGTCAACAAAAACAGAAGGAAGATTTTTTTCATAAGCAACAAGAAAAAACGGTTCAGGACCGGATCACCGCTCCGTCCCGGTGGCGGATCGTACCCCAGAAATAATCGAAGTTGGCACCTTCGGGGAAAAGGGAATTTAGCCGCCAGGGTTTCGTTAACGTCGATGCCAAAACCCGGCGTTTCCTGCGTAAACATCATCCCGTCTTTCACCGTTGGGCAACCCGGAAAGGCAGTTTGCGTCTGCTCGGGAAAGACAAAATTTCAGGTATCTGAATGATGAAACCGTTCGGGTGTTGAGTGTAGTCGGAAAACTTGCAACACAAATCCGCTTACTCCACCGTCACCGACTTGGCCAAATTCCTGGGCTGATCCACGTTGCAGCCGCGCATCACGGCGATGTAGTACGAGAGGAGTTGGAGCGGCACCACCGAGAGCAAGGGCGTTAGGATTTCGTGCGTGATGGGTACTTCCAGCACGTGGTCGGCCAGGGTCGGGATGAGCTTGTCGCCCTCCGTCACCACGGCGATCACCTTGCCTTTGCGGGCTTTGACTTCCTGAATGTTCGAGACGATTTTTTCGTAGGAATTGTCCCGCGTGGCGATGAATACCACGGGCATATCCTGGTCGATGAGTGCAATCGGGCCGTGCTTCATCTCGGCGGCGGGGTAGCCTTCGGCGTGGATGTAGCTGATTTCCTTCAACTTAAGGGCACCTTCCAGTGCCACCGGGAAGTTGGAGCCGCGCCCGAGGTAGAGGAAATTGCGGGCTTCGTGAAACTGCCAGGCCATCTCTTTTATTTTCTCCGCCGACTTGAGCACTTTCTCAATTTTATCGGGAATGCGTTCCAATTCAAACAGCAACCGCCGGAACGTGTCTTCGTGCAAAATCCCTTTTTTGCGCGCCACGGCAATGGCCATCAGCGTCAGCACCGTCACCTGGGCCGTGAAGGCTTTGGTGGAAGCCACGCCGATTTCCGGCCCGGCGTGGGTGTAGGCCCCCGCGTGGGTGAGGCGGGGAATCGACGAACCCACCACGTTGCACACACCGAGAATGATGGCCCCCTTGGATTTGGCCAGTTCGAGCGCCGCGAGGGTATCCATGGTTTCGCCCGACTGCGAAATAGCAATGACCACGTCGCCCTCCTTGATGATGGGATTGCGGTAGCGGAATTCGGAGGCGTACTCCACCTCGACGGGAATCCGGGCCAGTTCCTCGAAAATATACTCGGCCACCAGCCCGGCGTGCCAGGAGGTGCCGCAGGCCACGATGACAATTCGTTTGGATTTCGCGATGCTATCGAGGTAATCGCGCAACCCGCCCAGCACAAGATAGCCTTCGTCGGCACTCACGCGACCCCGCATACAGTCCTTCACAGAGCGGGGTTGCTCAAAAATTTCCTTGAGCATGAAGTGCTCGAAACCCCCTTTTTCGATGGCTTCCAACTCCAGTTCAACCGTTTGGATGTAGGGCGATTGCGGCACGTTGTCGATGTTGGTGACGGTGAGTTCACCGGCCCGCACCACGGCGATCTGGTGGTCGTCGAGGTAAATGACTTCTTTGGTGTATTCGATAATGGGCGTGGCGTCGGAGGCAAAAAAGTACTCGTCTTCACCCACGCCAATCACCAGCGGACTCCCCTTGCGGGCGGCGATGAGCAGGCCCGAATCTTCGGGTTCGGCGCTCATCAGCACGATGGCGTAGGCCCCAACCACTTCCTGCATGGCCAGCCGGACGGCCTCCTCCAACGAAGAAGCCGTGGCTTTTTGAATGTCTTCGATAAAATTGACGAACACTTCGGAGTCGGTATCACTGCGAAACTCGTAGCCTTTGCTCTGCAACTTTTGCTTGATCGCCTCGTAGTTTTCGATGATACCGTTGTGAATGATGGCTAACCGCCCCGAATGCGAATAGTGCGGGTGGGCATTGCGGTCGTTGGGTTCGCCGTGGGTGGCCCAGCGGGTGTGGCCCATGCCAATGGTGCTGGTTGGGTGGGCGTCGATTAGCGAAGCCTCCAGGTCGGCCACTTTCCCTTTTTTCTTGTAAATGGTCAGTTCGCCCCCAATGAGCAACGCGACACCCGCTGAGTCGTAGCCCCGGTATTCGAGGCGTTTCAAGCCCTTGATAATGAGCGGGTACGCCTCCCGGTGCCCCACGTATGCCACAATGCCGCACATAGTTCGTGAATGGTTATTGGGTTGAAAATGGAGAGTTGACCACGCTTAATTTTTAATTTAAATGATCGGATGGCCTTGCATCGGTCAACCAAAACGAATTTCTAACGTCGAAGAAACGAACAAAACGCGGTTACGCCAAACCCGTTGCTGACGCATTTGGCTGAATTCTAACTTTCGGACAAAGGCTTCTGGGCAGGATACAAAAAAGCGGCTTCCCATTCGGGAAGCCGCTTCAAAATCAGAATAATCAAACCATTAGTTGTTGGAGATCGTGTAGTAAACCCGCAGCTTAATCCGCCTGGCATCAAGTACGAGCCGCGATACCTGAATCCCGTACGAGCCATTGAGAATGTACTGTTGAGTTCCACTGATACTGATAGCGGGGGGACTTTGGTGCAGAATCAGAGAGCGGGCACCTCGCTGCCCCGTCAGCATTTGCTGCAATTGAGTGGTGACGTTAAACAGGTAATTTTCATTGAAGTAACCAATCAATTGCGGGTTGCTGTTGGAGCCTTCCTGCAAAACGTAGCGGATGCTGCCCTGGGTTTTCAGAACCTGATTGGCCTCATTCGTTTCGACCAGCATCAACGCCGATGGAACACTCAAGCCAGTAGACGAGGATTCAGGCACAGGTTCAATAATCAACTCGGCTTTGTTGAAGGCTACTTTGCCCTGCGGCAGGTCGCGGAGTAGGAACAGGGAAGGGAATTCCAGTTTCACCCCCAAACCCACCCCGTCCTGGAAGTACACTTTGCCGTTGGTACGGGCAGCGGGCAGTGCCTGACCCGGTTTGAGCGCCGCCAGCGGATCGCCCCCAACCCGCAACGCCGTGATCTGGGAAAAACGCGCCGTGGGTGTCTGAGCGCCCCCTAAAAAAGCCTCGTACCTTTTTTTGACCGTATCCGCGTGGTAATGCACACTGAGCGCCACGTTGGAGAAACTGACAACGGCCCCCTCGTCGGTCGTGCCGGGAATCTGTGCCAGGCCCTTGACGAAATTGCGGAAGGCTGGCGAATTAGTGCCTTCAGGTTTCCCGGCCAGTGCCCACAACTCGCGGCCCAGTGCATCGGAGAGCCGAACGCTTACCGTCGAAAAGCCACCTCTAAACGGTTTATACCTCAACTGGCCCAGCGGAGTATTTTGATACGATACCCGACTAGTATTCAGGTAGACCTTAGCGTTGCCGAGGGTATCGTTCAGGCGGTGTACCGAGAGGCTCTGGTAGCGATTGGTATCACCGTAATAATACCCGTTGTACTGGAGCGTCAGCACCAGGGAATCGTAGGCGGCTTTCGTATCGAGTTTGAGGGAATCACTGGTAAAGGGTGCTACCTGAAAGTAGCTCCGCGCTTCGACCAGACCAAACACCGGGTCGTTGTACCGGCCCGCCAGTAAGCCCACGCCAGCACCCGACGTGCGAACCGAGTCGAGCAATACCGTGGAGGCTTTCACCGTAAACGTATCCGAAAAGAAAACGCCCGCCTGGCTACCGGCGGGCAAAAGGTCAGCACCAATTTTGAGGGGGTCCTGGCAGGCGGATAAACCAAAAAACAGCCCGCCTGCCAAGACCAGTTTAGTTAGCCAATTCGTTGTAGAGGTTATAATAGGTTTCCGTAAAATTGATATTCTCTTCGGCCAAAGCGACCTTATTGTCGGGAAGTTCATTCAGAATGGTATTAATGCTCTCGCTAAAGTCTTCGTCGGCCCTCACCACAATGTCGGCGTACTCGATACCGATGCGGATGAAGCCTTCGTAATCCAGCGTACGCAGGTTGCCCAGCATATCGTCGTGGATGTCCATCGCCTTGACTTTTTCGAGCAGATCTTCGTCAAATTTGTAACTAAATGGATTATTGTAAACCGTAAAGACCGACTTGGTATCCTTGAAAATGGGGTCGTTCTTGTAGGTGGTTTTGAGGTACAAGGGCACGAGTGCGGTCATCCAATCATTGCAGTGAACGACGTCGGGCGCCCAACCCAGTTTTTTCACCGTTTCCAGGGCGCCTTTGCAGAAAAAGATGGCCCGCTCGTCGTTGTCTTCATAAAACTTCTCTTCCTTGTCGAAGAAAACGTGCTTGCGTTGGAAATAGTCTTCGTTGTCGATAAAATACACCTGCAATTTGGCGGCGGGCACCGAAGCCACTTTGATGATAAGGGGTTTTTCGTCGTCGCCCACGGTGATGTTGATACCCGATAAGCGGACCACTTCGTGAAGGCGGTTTTTACGCTCGTTGATCAGCCCAAACCGGGGTACCAGAATCCGAATTTCCATGCCGCGCTCCTGCATCGCCTGGGGCAACTTGCGCACGAAATCAGCAACTTCGGTGGTTTGTAGGAAGGGATAAATCTCACTGGCGACGTAGAGAATCCGAAGTTTGCGCATGGTTTTGATTGACAGAAATGTGGAAACGAGCAGGATGGGTCTCGGGTTAAGTGACAGCAAAATTAAGCATAATCTAAGGGATTTTCAAGATTTTCACCCTACAACTTATATGATTTAAACAAAATGGTCGTTTACTTGCGAAATTTGAGGTAACCCGCCCCAATCGCCGATTTACCCGCTCTCCATGCAACTCCTGACTACCCTCACCGACCTGAGGGATTACGTGCAGACCAAACACCGGACGACCGGACAGTCGATTGGGTTGGTGCCCACGATGGGCGCGTTGCACGAGGGGCACCTGGCGCTGCTGGCCAGCAGTCGCGCCGCCAACGACGCCACCGTATGCAGCATTTTCGTCAACCCGATGCAGTTCAACAACCCCGACGATCTGGCCCGCTACCCGCGTACACTCGAAGCCGACCGCGCGATGCTCGATGCGGCGGGTTGCGATGCCGTGTTTGCCCCGACGGCCGCCGAGATGTACCCGCAGCCGCCGGGAATCAGGTTTGATTTTGGAAATCTCGAACGCGTCATGGAAGGGCGCTCGCGGCCGGGCCACTTCAACGGAGTCGGCGTAGTATTGTCCAAATTGTTTCACCTCGTGCAGCCCGACAGGGCGTACTTCGGGCAAAAGGATTTGCAGCAATGCCTGGTGGTGAAGCGGCTGATTGACGACCTGAATTTTCCGCTCGAACTAATCATTTGCCCAACCCACCGTGAGGCCGACGGGTTGGCGATGTCGTCGCGCAATCGCAACCTGACTCCCGAACAACGCGCCGCAGCGTCCCAACTTTACCAGTTGCTGAGGCGAGCCGAGGAGGAACTCAAAACCCACCCGGCGGCGGCGGTACAAAACCAAATGGCGCAGGAACTGGCCGACAACCCCAACTTTAAACTGGATTATTTCGAAATCGCTGACCCTACGACCCTCGAACCGATGACAGGTTTACTCAACGGCCAGCCCGCCGCGATTTGTGTAGCGGCCTTCCTGGGCACTACCCGGTTGATTGATAATTTACTCACCGCACCGACCCAGGCAGTGGTTTGACGGGCAATTCCGCCAGGGAACCGTAAGGCACCCATTGGCGGTTTGAGGGCTGGGGCAAGGATTTTTGTTAGCTTTGCCCGCCCAAATTCTCAACACGTAGAAACCAATGCTTCTGACGATCATGAAGTCCAAACTCCACCGGGTGCGGGTGACGCAGGCGGAGTTGAATTACGTAGGCAGTATCACCATCGACCAGGATCTGATGGACGCGGCCAACCTGCTTGAAAACGAGAAAGTCCAGATTGTCAACAACAACAACGGCGAACGGTTCGAAACGTATGTCATTCCCGGTCAGCGCGGCTCGGGCACGATTTGCCTCAACGGGGCGGCGGCCCGCCGGGCGCAGGTGGGCGACATCGTCATCATTATCGCCTACGCCCTGATGACGCCCGAGGAAGCCCACGAACACAAACCCCGGCTGGTTTTCCCAGACCATGACAACAAATTGGTCAAGTAAATTTCAGGTATGAAAAACACCCTCAAATACTTACTTTTTCTCGGTTTGGCGGGCGGGCTGATGTGGTATGTTTTTAAAGACATTCCCTTCAATGACCTGCTCGACACCTTCCGGCAAGCCGATTACACCTGGGTGCTGGTATCGGTGCTGCTGGCGGTGGTGGCCCACTGGAGCCGGGCCGTGCGCTGGTGTATGCTGCTGGAACCGATGGGCTACCGGCCTTCGGTGTTCAATGCCACACTGGCCGTCTGGATCGGGTATTTCGCCAACTTCATCGTGCCGCGCATGGGCGAAGTCACCCGTTGCGGGTCCTTGCAACGCACGGATGGGGTACCGTTCGAGAAATCGTTTGGCACCGTGGTTGCCGAGCGGGTGTTCGACGTGCTGACGTTGCTGGTGCTCATCGGTCTGAATTTCCTGCTGGAGTTCGACCGGTTGAGTGGATTTTTTATGGATTTCTTCGGCGGTAAACTCAATGGAAGCGGGACGGAAAAATCATCCGGGTCCTGGTTACCCTGGGTTTTACTGGGTATTGCCGTGGGGTTGTTGTGCCTCGTCCTGGTGGTCGTCTTCAACAAAAATCTGCGTAACAAACTGTTGCAAAATCCGCTGGCGCAGAAAATCGCCAATTTTGCGAAGGGCCTACTCGATGGGTTGTTGAGCATACGCCGGTTGCGTAGTCCGGCGTTATTTATTTTCCACACGGTACTCATCTGGACGATGTACTATTTCATGTCGTACGTACTGTTTTTTTCCATTCCCGAAACATCGGGGCTTTCGATGCTGGCCGGTCTAACCATTTTGGTGGTCGGTGCGATTGGTAATTCGGCCCCCACGCAGGGCGGCATTGGTGCTTACCACGTGCTGGTGGGCAATGTGGTGATCCTGTACGGCTTGAGCCAAAAGGCGGGCATCACGCTGGCGACATTCATCCACGGCACGCAGATGATTACGATGTTGACGCTGGGCGGGTTGGCGTTTCTGGTGACGCTGTTCATTCAAAAGCGGGAAGTAAAAAGCCAGAAAACGGTCGTGAGCAGCCAATAAAAATAGTTCTGATTCCTGAACCCCGAATCACGTTTCAAGATGACCGCTGAAAAAATCAAAAGCCTCCCGGAAGCCATCGAACAGGTGCGAACCTGGCAGGAAGCGGGCGAAAAAGTGGTTTTTACCAACGGTTGTTTTGACATTGTACACCTGGGGCACATCGATTACCTGGAAAAAGCGCAGGCTTTGGGCAATCGGCTGGTGTTGGGCCTGAATACCGATGCTTCGGTGCAACGGCTAAAAGGGCCTCACCGACCCGTGGTCGATGAAGAGGCCCGCGCCCGGTTGATGGCCGCGCTGAGTTTTGTGGACACTGTCATTTTGTTCAATGAAGAAACCCCTGAAGCCCTGATTGAGGCCCTAAAACCTGACATTTTGGTCAAAGGCGACGATTACACGGTACAGACCATCGTTGGAGCGGATTTTGTAATCAGTCAGGGCGGACGGGTAGAAACGATCCCTCTGGTCAAGGGGTATTCGACTACCGGTTTGATTGAGAAAATCAAAGAAAGTTTTTGACCGAAAATTAAGCAGATATTAACTCAAAATTCTAAACGACACAACCATGGGCGGTTCCTATTTGATTCTAATCCTCGTGATGGGGGCCAGTTTTTACGTAAGCTGGCGGTTAAAAAGAAAATTCGCAGAGTACTCGAAAGTCGGCCTCAGCAACGACTTGAGTGGCAAGGAAATCGCCGAAAAAATGCTCCGTGAAAATGGCATTTACGACGTGCGGGTTATCTCGGTGGAGGGCCAGCTCACCGACCACTACAATCCCCAGGACAAAACCGTCAACCTCAGCGACGAAGTCTACCACGGGCGTAGCGTCGCGGCGGCAGCGGTGGCCTCGCACGAATGCGGGCACGCGGTGCAGCACGCCACGGCGTATGCCGCGCTCCAATTCCGCTCGGCCATTGTGCCCTTCGTGAGCATTGCCTCCAATTATATGCAATGGATCATTTTGGGGGGTATTTTCCTGATCAATACGACGATTGTCCCGTTGGCGATCGGCGTGGTGCTGTTCGGGGTTACGACGTTGTTTAGTTTCATCACGCTGCCCGTCGAGTTTGATGCCAGCCGCCGCGCTTTGGCCTGGATCGACAGCCGGGGCGTGGTCAACGAACGCGAACACGCCATGGCTAAAGACGCCCTCAAATGGGCCGCGATGACCTACGTGGTCGCCGCCATTGGTTCGCTGGCCACGTTGCTTTACTACGTCAGCATTCTGATGGGTGCCAGCCGCCGAAGCAGTTAACAAAGTTTCGTAAGTTTTTCAAAAAAGGCAGTCCGACTGGACTGCCTTTTTTGTTTATCAGGAACTTCGGCATTTTTCTGCCCGATAGCGCCTCGTCCGTCCGGCGGGTATCGTTTAAGTAAGTGCGCAGAAAAGATTTGACAACTTTTTCAAATAATGTACTGAAAGCCAAAGACTTATAAATTTGTCAAATGTATATTAAGTCTACCTGACTATTTAAATCTAAAGCCATGAAATCCATCATTCTTCTTTTTCTCGTCCTGGCCTGTGGCCAAACCAAGCCTAAAAACACAACCAACGCGCCCGCCTCAAAGGCCGTTTCTGATACTGCTTACGGGTATCGCGCCGCCAGCCGGGATGGCATCGGAAAGATTTATCTGGGGCGGGAAATTGCCCAGGTGATGGGGCATTTTGGTGCCGATTGGCTCGAACGCCCGGAACGGGAACGCGAGGAGCGCACCGATTTGCTGCTGGACATTCTGGCCCTAAAACCCACCGACACCGTCGCCGATATCGGGGCGGGTACGGGTTATTTTACGTTCCGAATGGCTCCAAAAGTGCCCCAGGGGAAGGTTCTGGCGGTAGACATTCAACCCGAAATGCTGGGGTTCATCCGGCAAAGTATGAGCCAGCGCAAAGTGACGAATGTACAACCCGTGCTGGGAACCATCGAAGACCCAAGATTGCCACCAAACAGTGTCGACGTCGTCTTGCTGGTCGATGCCTACCACGAATTTTCACATCCCCGCGAAATGATTCAGCGCATCGCCACGGCGTTGCGGCCCGGCGGGCGCGTAGTGTTGGTCGAGTACCGGTTGGAAGACCCCAACGTACCCATCAAAGAACTCCACAAAATGAGTCTGGCCCAGGCCGAAAAAGAAATGCAAATCGCCGGATTGCGCCGGATCAAATTGAGTGAAGAGTTGCCGCAGCAGCACGTGATGGAATTTGGGCGGTGACTCAGGCCAGTTGATAAAGCCTTATTCCCGGCATAAAATCAAAGTCTTTCGTGTTGTACGTGAAGAGTGGAATTCCGGTCACGATGGCGGTAGCACCGATGAGGGCATCGGGAATTTTCAGGTCGTGGCTCAGCTTAAAACTCTCCAGGAGTTTGACTGCTTTCATCGAAATAAGTTCACTAAGATGAACCACGTCGTACGTATTGGATTTTTTTTCGCATCTGAGCCAACTCTATTTTGTTGCTCATCCCCCGGTAGAGTTCCATCAACGTTACAGACGAAATGCCAATATTGGCAAATTCAATTTTACTCAGTTCATCCACGGTAGCCTGATGTTTATTGAACGCGTGAATGAAAATGTTTGTGTCGCACAAGATCATGGGTTCCGGTCCCAGGCTGCTTTGCGAATCTCTTCCAATGTTCGTGGATTATCTTTCCAAATACCAAACAAGGCCTGTGGATCAATGCGCTTATCGCCCCTAACAATTGCGGCCGAGTCGTCGGACACGGCCGTTTCCACCTTTACCTGACTAAGCAGACGATTTTTGTGCAGCCACCGCATGAGTTTTTCCACCTCGTCCGGCTTTTCAATTTCGAGTATGACTTTCATGAAAAATTAGTTTTACCGTTAACGTGACCAGAACCGCTTTGGTTTACACCGCCAGCTTCGAATGCCTCCGGCCATACGCAAAATAAATGACCAACCCAATCAGTAGCCAAACGACGAAAATCAGCCAGTTACTCACGCCCAGTTGGGTCATTAAATACAGGTTGGTCAGAATGCCCATGACGGGCAACAGCGAGAAATCATGTTGAAAACTCAGGATGCTCAGCGAGGCCCAGGTCAGCCAGAAAATAACCGTCAAAGCTTTATTCTCGGCGATACCCGCCAGACCCAGATCGCCCCAGGCCCGCAAGGTTTCCTGACCATACAAAAACACCGCCGCGACGGCCACGAGAAAAGCTGCCCCCACCAGAAACTTGCCGTTGACGTAGGGCACCCGGAACTTCGATTGCCGCGTCAACCCCTTGGCGTCGAGATACAAAATCCCCCCGCAAACCAGGATGAAGGCGAAAAACGTACCCACGCTGGTGAGATCCACGAAAAATCTCATGTTGAGAAACAGCGAGGGCACGGCCACGACGAAGCCCGTCACGATGGTAGCGAACGAGGGCGTATGGAAGCGCGGGTGAATGTTGGAGAACCGTTTCCAGAGTAATCCGTCGCGGCTCATCGTCATCCAGATGCGGGGTTGGCCCAGTTGATAAACCAGCAGTGCACTCGTGATGGCCACCACGGCACTGACCGAAATCACACCGGCGATAAAATCAACGCCGACTTTCTCAAAAACATACGATAGCGGGTCGTTGACGTTCAGTTCTTTGTAATTGACCATGCCCGTGAGCACCAGCGTAATCAACACGTACAGCACCGTACAAATCAGCAGGCAGTACAGCATGGCGCGGGGTAAATCGCGCTGCGGATTTTTACACTCCTCGGCAGTAGTCGAAATGGAATCGAACCCGATGAAGGCAAAAAACACGGAGGCCACGCCGCTGAGCACACCCGTCATGCCATTGGGCGCGAATGGAGACCAGTTCTCAGGTTTTATATAAAACGCACCCACGACAATCACTACGCCGATAACAGCCAGTTTGAGCACGACCAGCGCGTTGCTCGCCGTCCGCGATTCTTTAATTCCGGTGTACACCAACGCCGTGACCAACACTGTAATCAGCCCGGCGGGGAGGTTAATAATCAACCGGAGGTCGCCCAGCATTGGTGCCTGGGCGTAGGCTTCTGCCGCCGCTCGGGTCGCGTCCGAAACGGCTCCCCCGGCCAATAATTCGGCCTGGGCTTTGGCAGCCGTACCGTAGTCGATGGAAAGATATTCGGGGAAATTAACGCCAAATCCACTGAGCATGGAGGTAAAGTACTCGGACCAGGAAATGGCCACCACCATGTTGGAAACGGCGTATTCCAGAATCAACGCCCAGCCGATAATCCAGGCGAACAACTCACCGAACGCCACGTAGGCGTAGGTGTACGCGCTCCCGCTGACGGGCACCGTCGAAGCAAATTGGGCGTAGCACAACGCGGTAAACACGCAGGCGATAGCGGTAAAAACAAACAACAGCGATACCGCCGGGCCACCGTTGAAACTGGCCAGACCGATGGTGCTGAAAATTCCCGCGCCGATGATCGCCGCGATACCAAACGACGTGAGGTCGCGGACGCCGAGCACTTTGGCCAGACCGCCGCTGGCTTCGTTGCGCTCGTGGCTGGCCTGAAGAATTTGTTCAATCGTTTTCCGCCGGAAAAGGGAGTTGTTGGCCACTGAGAGGGAGGGTTGGGGTTAAGAAGATTGGGTAAAAATAGGCATTGTCACAAATAACGCAACAGCCCCAACATCCGAAGGGGAGATTTATTTCTAGGACTTTTGGGCGAAAGAACGTCTTGCTCCGTAGCGTAGGGACTGCGCGTCGGCGGTTTAAACCCTACGCTACGGAGCAAGACGTTAAGAAAGTTAGGGTTGGACTCTCAAGGCTTCGCGCCACCCACGGCGTTAGTCGATGCCGTCGCCGGGTTGCCTTCTTTGTCCAATTCGATGACTTCGTACCCCAACTTCGACAGCCCCGGTTTAATTAACTCTTTGTTGCCCACCACCATGATAATCAGATTGTTGACCGGCAAACGCTTTTTCGCTATCGCATCAATATCCGCTTTGGTGATGTTCCTGAGAATCTCGCTTTGTTGCTCCACGAAGTTTTTTGGCAGGTCGTATTCGATGATCCGGTTGAGGAAAAACGCTTTTTGCAGCGAGGTTTCGTACCGCAGGGCGTCGCTTTGCCCGAGCGAACTTTTCATAAACGCCAGTTCGGCATCGGTGATGCCCGATTTGCCGTAGTTCGTGATTTCTTTGATAAACTCAATCACCGAACTATCCGTGGCGGCGGCTTTCACGCCCGCCGAAGCGGTGAACGGACCGGGTGTTTTGGTACTCGAAAAGCCCGAACGGGCACCATACGTGTAGCCTTTGTCCTCGCGCAGGTTGAGGTTGATGCGGCTGCTGAAGGCACCACCAAGAATGTAATTGGCCAGAATTGTCCGGTAATATTCGCCCGTGACGTCGTAGGGGAGATCGGTCAGGTAGCCAATCCGAATCTCCGACTGGGCGGCTTTTTCCTTGTCAATCAGGTAAATGCGGGTTTTATCGGTTTTCGGAGTTGATGCCCTGGCGGGTATTTGCACCGGTTTGGCGGCCCACTTGGTCAGGAACGCCAGTTTGGGTAACACGGCGGCTTGTTGGACATCGCCCACAATGACCAGGTTCGTTACCGATGGCGAGAGGTAGTTCTGGTAAAAGGCCTTCACGTCGTCGAGGGTGATGGCTTCCACGGTTTTGGTCGTGCCGCTCACCGGCACCGACCGAATGTTGTCGTTGCCGTAGAGCAGTTTGTTGTACGCTTTGTTGGCAATGACCACCGGCTGAGTACTTTGGTTGCCGATGAGTTCCAATTGCTGTTTTTTGAGACGATTAAAATCTTCAGGGGCAAACTTGGGCCGAAACAGTTTTTCCTCGACCAACGCCAGCGTCGAATCCAGCGTTTTGGTTGGCGATTCCACCGAGATATTAATCTCTTCGGTGCTGGCCCGAATGTCGATGCTGGCCCCTAATTTTTCGAGTTTGGTGTTCAATTCTTCGTTCGAAAACCGCTGGGTCGCTTCGTTCATCAGCGCCGCCGTCAGTTGGGCGATGCCCGCTTTCGAGGGGTCGTTGGCCGAGAGCAAATGCCCGCCTTTGATGCTGAATAGCATCGTTACGGAGGGGATTTCATCGTTGCGGGCACCAATCATTTTCAGGCCATTCGGTAATTTATCGGTCCAGAACGGAGGAACTTTCAGGGTGGGATTGGGGCCGGGGCCGGGTTTCAATTTTCGGTCAAAGGCATCTTTCGACTTTTTATAGGTCAATCCCTCGTACCCGTAATTGGGCGCTTTATAGTTGGCCGTCGCGATGGTGTAGTTGTCGGGCGTGGCGACGGTTTCCGGTTTATCTTTCGGGTAAACCGTCAGGACGACCGCTTTTTTGCCCTTGACGTACTGATTGTACACCCGCATCACGTCGGCTTTAGTGACGATTTGGTAGCGTTTCAATTCTTGCGGCAGGTAATTGGGCGTCCCGGTGTACGTCTGAAATGCCGCCAACTGCGACACTTTTCCCGACACGCTCGCCAAACCGTTGATGAGTTGAGCCTCGCGGGTGGCGACAAACTGCGCAATGTCGTCGTTGGTGACGCCCCGGCGCTCAAATTCGGCCAGCGTCCGGCGCATGAGGGCCTCGGTGCTGTCTAAGCGTTTATCGGGAAAGGGCAACACCACCAGCGTCAACTGACCCGCCAACTCGGAGGTGGGATGCGAGGCACCGGCCTGTACGGCCAACTGGGTTTTTACGAGATTTTTGTACAACAACGAGTTTTTGCCCCCACCCAGAATCTCGGCCAATGCGTCGAGGGATGCTTCGTCGGGGTGGTACGTCGGTACGGTCGGAAACACCATTTGGAGCATCGGCAGCCGCACGTTGTCTTCGTACGACACGTACCGATCTTTATCAAGAACCGGGGCGGGTACCTGCGTTTTGGCGACTTCGGGGCCGCGCGGAATCGAGTTGAAGTATTTTTCGACCAAAGCCAACACCTGTTTGGCATTGACATCACCGCCGATGGTCAGCACGGCGTTGTTAGGGCCGTACCAGCGCAGGAAAAAGTTTTTCAAATCGCTGACATTCACCCGGTTCAGGTCTTCGATGTACCCGATGGTCAGCCAGGAATACGGGTGGCCGTAGGGATAAAGATTTTTGGCGACATACTCGCTGGCCAAACCGTAGGGCCGGTTGTCGTAATTCTGCCCGCGTTCGTTTTTGACGGTGGCCCGCTGAATCTCAAATTTTTTCTGCGTCACGGCGTCCAGCAAAAAACCCATGCGGTCGGCTTCGAGCCAGAGCGCCCGTTCGAGCTGGTTGCTGGGTAGGGTTTCGTAATAATTCGTCCGGTCGCGGTTGGTCGAGCCGTTGAGCGTACCGCCCGATTCGGTCACGATTTTGAAGTGTTCATCGTCGGCCACGTGGTCGGAACCCTGAAACATCATGTGCTCGAAGAAGTGCGCAAAACCCGATTTGCCGATTTCCTCCCGCGCCGAGCCGACGTGATACGTCACGTCGACGTGGACGACCGGATCGGAGTGGTCTTCGTGAACCACCAGCGTCAGGCCGTTGGGCAACACGTATTTCTCGTAAGGAATGACGAGTTCGGTGCCTTTCCGGGTTATTTTCTCAACTGATTTGGCTTGTGGATACGCGGCACTCCCCAGCAGCCAGGCCAGGAGCACCGATAAGCAAATCGGGTTTTTTTTCATGTTGATTGGTTGAGTCTTTTTTGGAAAAAAAGTAGCGGATAAAGATGCAGTAAAGGATTTCCAGGTGAAGGCGTTCTGGTGTAAAAAATGCTCCTGTCGACAGTGATTTCGGGTCCGACGTACCGTCTGACCATGGGACGGATTGGTCAGGCGGTACGTCGGGCCCGGTAATTTAGGTTCACTTG
>JAJAZB010000094.1 GCA_026785975.1 Cytophagaceae bacterium
AAACGTCAGGTACAAGTCATCGAAAGCGGTGGGCGAATCATTCAGGAAACCCGCACGTTCGACGCGACGACGGGGCGCACCCATGGGATGCGTGAGAAAGAAACCATGAATGATTACCGGTACTTTCCGGAGCCGGACCTGCCGCCCGTGGTCATCTCCGAGGCGTGGCTGACGGACATTAGAAATCAGCTTCCCGCGTTGCCCCGACAGTTGTTTCAGAAGTTTGTGCGAGACTACGGCCTGCCCGTTTACGACGCGGGAGTACTGACTGAAAGTCGGGAAACGGCGGCGTATTTTGAGGCACTCTGTCAGCAAACGACGAACTACAAAATGGCCTCCAACTGGATTATGGGACCCGTGCGAGCCTGGTTGAACGAGAAGAATTTAGAAATAAAGGAGTTTCCGTTGGGGCCGGAACACCTCTCGGCGCTCATGGCGCTGGTGGAGGAAGGGCGCGTGAGTTACACCGTAGCCAGCCAGCGATTATTGCCCGAACTCATTGCCCAACCCGGCGCGGCCCCACTCGCGTTGGCTCAGGCCCTAAACTTGCTTCAGCAAAGCAATAGTGATTCGATCCAGGCGTTGATTGACGAAGTACTTGCCGCCTGGCCCGCCAAAGTAAACGAGTATCGCGGCGGCAAAAAAGGGCTGCTGGGGCTGTTTGTGGGCGAGGTAATGAAAAAATCCGGCGGTCAGGCCGACCCCAAACTGACGAATCAACTTTTAGTAAAAACACTCGAAAAAACTCCTGTCTGAACATGAAGACGTTCTTTGTTCCCCTCGTCTGGATTGCTGCCACGGTCGGTAGCCTCAACGGTATTCCGGGCCAGGCCCAAACGCCCGCCGATTTCACGATCCAGGGCACCATCAAAAATGCGACTTCGGGTAAAGTCTATCTCCAGTCCGTCAACGAGCGCGGCTTTCCGGCTACCGTCGACTCCGCCCAAATCAAACAAGGTACCTTCGGGTTTAGGGGAAAAGTAGTCAATGGCGGCGGGTTTTACCAACTCAGCGTGATGAATGCCCAGAAAATTCCGCTCCTGATTGAAGGCGGTGAAACCCTGACGGTCGAAGCCGAGGGTACGGGCAAACCGGCCCGCGTGACGGGGTCGAAGACGATGGACTACTTCCAAAAAATTAATGGATTCAACACGGATTTTCAGGCAAAAGCTGCCGATTTGAATAAGCAATACGAAGCAGCGACGGCGAAAAATAACGCGAAACGCCAACAGGAAATCAAAGCGACGTTTGACAAAGGCCAACAGGAGATTGCCGAAAAAGTGCGGGTAATGATTCCTGAACTGGGTACTTCATTGGCTGCCCTGTACGCTACCAATTTTCTCGACCAGGAAAAGGATTTCGCGCTGTTTGAAAACCTGGCGGAGCGGTTTGCCAAAGAAAAACCCAACACGCGCATGAGTCAGGCTTTCGTCGCGACCGTGCGGCGGATGCAGGCTTCCAAAAATGGCCTGGCTGTGGGCAAACCCGCTCCCGAAATCAACCTAAAAACCCCGGACGACAAGATTGTTGCCCTGTCGTCGCTGAAGGGAAAGTACGTGCTGATCGACTTCTGGGCGAGTTGGTGCGGACCCTGCCGTAAGGAAAATCCGAACGTGGTCAGGATGTACAACAAGTTTAAAGACAAGGGATTCGAGATCTACGGCGTGTCGCTCGACCGGGAAAAAGCGCCCTGGTTGCAAGCCATCAAATCGGATGGCCTGAGTTGGATGCACGTCTCCGATCTTAACTATTTCAACTCCGTTGCCGCCGTCGACTACGGCATTCAGTACATTCCGTACACGGTTTTAGTTGATCCGCAGGGCAACATTCTGGCGAAAGAATTGCGCGGGGAAGCGTTGGAGAAAAAGTTAGAGGAAGTGCTGAAGTAAAAGTTTAGAGCCTGAAGTTTGACGTTTGGGGTTTGATGGTTGAAGTTTGTGTTCAATTTTAGCAACACGCCCTCAACCATCAAACCCTAATTATTTTGAAAGTCGCCATTATCGGCTGCGGAAATATGGGCATGGCCTTCGCCAAGTCGTTCTTGCAGTACAATCTTGTTCAAAAAACCGACCTGCTGCTGATTGAAAAAAGTGCCGAACGTGGGCAGGCCCTGACCGCCGAGCAAGCGGGCGTCGTGGTCGATACCATTGGCCCGCGCGTGAGCGAAACCGACCTGATTATTTTGTCGGTAAAACCCCAGGATTTTCCCTCCGTTCACGAAGCGCTCCGCGACGTTATTCAGCCCAACCAATTGGTGCTGAGCATTATGGCCGGGATTTCTATTGAGAGAATTCAGACGGTACTCGCTCACCCGCTGGTCGTTCGGGCAATGCCCAATACGCCCGCATTGTTGGGTATGGGCATGACGGCGTTTGCAGCCGCGAAGGAAGTGGAAATCGGGCAGTTGCGCCGGATCGAAAACCTGATCAACGCTACCGGACGTTCCGTTTTTTTGGAAGACGAAGCCCTGCTCGACGCCGTGACCGCGCTGAGTGGCAGCGGCCCGGCCTACTTTTTCTACCTCGTCAAAGCAATGATTGAAGCGGGGAAGCGCATGGGTTTCGACGATGCCCTCTCGGCCTTGCTGGTGAAACAAACCATGCTCGGCTCGTACCACCTCATCAACACCGCCGATAAAAGTCTGGACGAACTCATCAAAGCCGTGGCCTCGAAAGGCGGAACCACTGAAGCCGCCTTGAAGCGTTTTGAAGAAGGCGTCCTCGATGAAACGTTGATTGCCGGTATCCAGGCCGCCCAACGCCGGGCGACGGAACTCTCGAAATAATGCTGAATGTTGAATGGATAACCCTACTTTATCAGTGCTTGCCGTGTGGTCAAAACAATGCTGTTGGTGATGCGGAGTAGTTCCTGGCAATCCTGACGAATGGCTTCAAAAGGCGTTTGCTCAGTGAATTTTCCATCGTGAAGCAAATTTAGCCAGTACAACGTTTCCAGAATTTCCTTCGCGGCAATACCCATTTTATGAATGAAATCATTCTTGGTTTCAGTCGACTGGGCCTCGCTGATGTTGGCCCCGATGGAGGTACCACTTCTCAATATTTGCTTCGCCAGTACAAACTCTCGTTTTTCTTCCGTCAAAAATTTGTACAACCGCACGATGCGCAAAGCGAACGCATAACTTTTGACGACGATGATGTTTTCTCGATTTCTCATTCAGCATTCAGAATTCAGCATTAATTCGTATTCCCATCTGCCGCATTAGTTCGCTGGCGTTGAAGCTGTGGCAGACGCCGGGGCGAAGGGTGTAGTCGAAGAGCAACGTGCCGTCGGGCGCGAGGTCGGAGCGGAAATGGTAGTTCTCGACAAAATCCCAGGCAACGGCTTCATCGCCAAGTTCGACATCGTGGGTGGAAATCAGCCCGGAGGCGTTCGTTTCGTGCAGCTGGTGGATCAGCGCCCGTGCGCCACCGTTTCGGTCGCGGGAGTTAGTGCCCTTCAAAATTTCATCGAGCAGGTACAGCACCGGAAGGCCGTTCTGCCCCTGCCGTACCAGTTCGAGCAATTGCCGCAGTCGTTTGAGTTCTGCGTAAAACGAGGAGGTACTTTCTTCGAGCGAATCCTGCGTCCGCATACTCGTAAAGACCTGAACCAGAGGGCAAGTCATGGTTCGGGCGCACACCACCGACCCGGCCAGCGCCAGCACCGTGTTGGTGCCCAGCGTACGCAAAAAGGTACTTTTCCCCGACATATTTGAGCCGGTTACCAACATCGTCCGCCCGTTGCCGGCGAAGTTGAATTCATTGGCAATTCGTTTCTCCGTGGGAATAAGTACGTGGCCTAAGGCACTGGCTTTCAGATCAAAACCATCCGTTTTAATCTCGGGAAAAACGAACTCCGACTCAGCGAAAGCCAACCCCGCCAGACTGTTGAGGGCTTCCAATTCGCCGACGACCGCTAACCAGTTGGCCAGATCGTGCCGGTGATGTTGTTTCCAGTGTTCGAGTTGGGCGAAATAATGTACATCCCAGAGCGTAGGCAGACCGATGAACAGCGAGAAATACGGGTTTTGCCGGTAACTCAACGCGCCGACAATCCGCCCTAACCGTCGAATGGCTGCGGGGGAGTCGGCCATTTGTTTTTGTAAATGGCGCAGCTTTTCCGCCCCAAACGATTCCGATTCCAGGCGTTCGAGTACGGCTGCCGCAGATCGCATGGCCGAAGCTACCCGGTAGGTTTGATCGACCGCCTGTTTGACCACTGAATGCAGGCGACCCAGAACTAATCCGTTGAACACCAGCACGACGAAGAGCGTGGCAAATGGCACTACCTCCAGGAACCAGGCGGTGACGAGGGCAAAAACCAACAGGGGCAAAACCCAGCGGGCGGCGCGGTACCAAAGTTGATTGACAACCGGATTCTCAGGCTGGCTGGCCCAATCGAGTAGGGCCTCCGTGGATTGATTGGCGGACTGCGCGTCGGCGGACTGCGCGTCGGCGGATCGTTGCATCGCTGCCGTGGCCTCGGTATCCTGCCGCCAGTCGAGTTTGGGGGTGAGTTCGGCGATGGCTTGCTGCCGGGCTTTGATCTCAGAAAACGATGCGGGAGTTTTCAGCCAGGTTGCCAACGTTTGCGCGCCGGTGTACGTCCGGGTTCGGTTGAGGAGGCGAAACAGCGAACGCGACCCAAACACGTCGAGATCGGCGGTGTAGGGGTGAAAAGGCTCCTCGAATTCCAGGCCCAGTTCGGGTCGGGTGAGAGTACCTTCCAGCCGGAAGGCTTCGTCGGCGTTGAGGTCCTTTAGAAAACGCGTCCGGTTGCGCTGGTACCGTACCCGCTGGTGGATAGTCAGCACCCACAAATACGCCGCAACGAAGGCCACAAAACTCAGCAGCGCCGGACTCGCGATCACGGGCAACTCGGTGTAAGTTTTAGCGAGAAAATACGTGACGAATGCCCCGGTAAGAAAGAGAAGCGCGCGTCCAACGGCCAGTTGATTGAACCGTCGTTGGTGGCCTTGTTCGCTCGCACCAAATCGGGCCTGACGCTGGCGGAATTGCTCGGTATTGGCCACGCTTAGTTGTCCTGGATGTTACAAAGCGGACAAATCCCCTGCACAAGCAGCGTGGTTTCGCGGCGTTGATAGCCCTGCGGCAGTTCGAGCGTAGGCACCCGAACGTCGTCGAGGCAGTTGGTTAGGCCGCACACGTTGCACTTGAAATGCACGTGGTCGTGGTGGTGCTGCTGGTCGGTGGTGTGGCAGGCATCGCGGCAGAGCGCGTATTTGGCCCCGCCTTCATCATCCAGCACTTTGTGAATCAGCCCTTTTTCCAGAAATGTTTTCAAGGTTCGGTACAGGGTAACGCGGTCAAATTTTTCGGTCAACATACCTTCGATATCGCCGTGGGAAAGCGCGTGACCTTTTTCGTTGAAGATAACCAACATCTCCGCCCGGCAATCCGTCAGGCGAAGGTTGAAGTCTTTAAGCGTTGATTTTGCCGGAGAAATCATGGTAGGCAAGGGTTGGATCGTTAGCCGTGGATGCGTGAGCGTTCAGGCTTTTTCCTGCGCACTGGCCAAGGCATTTTCAAATTGTAACTTGATCAAATTGCTGTAAATGCCGTTGTCGAGCAGTGCCAGTTGCTCGTGCGTACCCGATTCGGTGATCTGTCCGTCACGAATGACGTAAATCGTGTCGACGTTGCGAATGGTGGCCAACCGGTGGGCAATGATAATTGTCGTGCGGTTTTGCATCAACCCATCGAGGGCCTCCTGCACCAGTTTTTCCGACTCGGCGTCGAGCGAACTCGTCGCTTCGTCCAGAATCAGAATCGCCGGGTCTTTGAGAATCGCCCGCGCAATGGCAATCCGTTGCCGCTGCCCACCGGAGAGTTTGACGCCCCGCTCGCCAACCAGAGTCTGGAAGCGTTCGGGAAAACTGTCGATAAACTCGAGCGCGTTGGCTTTGCGGGCGGCTTCCTCCACTTCGGCCTCGGTCGCGTTGGGTTTGCCGTAGGCGATGTTCTCGAAAATCGTCCCGCCAAATAACATGACTTCCTGCGGAACGATGGCGATATTCTGCCGCAAGGCCGTAATGTCGTACTCCTGAATGTTGCGCCCGTCGACCAGGATTTCACCTTTATTGACGGCGTAGTAGCGCATCAGGAGTTGGACAATGGTCGATTTGCCCGCGCCCGAATAGCCCACCAAAGCGATTTTTTCGCCCGCCGGAACCGTCAGACTCAAGCCGTCGAGGATCAGCATATCGGGCCGGGCGGGGTAGCGAAAATGCACGTTGCGGTACTCGACCTGCCCGTGAATTCGCTGCGGACTACGGGTTGCCGGAGATTGACTTCGCTCCTTTTCGCTCCCCACTCCCCGCTCCTCACTACTCAAAGTCACCTCCGATTGCTCATTCAAAATCTCCAGAACCCGCTCCGAAGCGCCGATGGTTTTTTGAAGTTGCGCGTAAATATCGCCCAAGCCACCGACCGAACCGCCGATGAAGGCCGTGTAAAACAGGAACGTCAGCAAATCGGAAAGAATCAGTTCGCCACCCGCCACGAGTTGCGCCCCGTACCACACCACGCTCACAATCGCCCCGAACAGCCCAAAAATGATGAAAGAAACAAACGCGCCGCGATACGTCGCCGCCTTGAGGGCGATGTTGACGACCCGTTGCAGGGCATTGGTGTACCGCCCGACTTCGTAATGCTCGTTGGTAAATGCTTTGACAACGTTGATCGACTGCATCGTTTCTTCCACGATGACGTTCGTTTTGGCCAGTTCGTCCTGGGCCTGTTTCGAGATTTTCCGAATAAAACGCCCGAAAAACAGCGCCGCCACGACAATGACGGGAAACGTCGCCAGCATGAAAAGCGTCAGTTTGGTCGAGAGGTACAGCACGAAACCAATCCCGGCGACGAGTGTAAAAATTTGCCGGAAAAACTCCGCCAGCGTGATGCTGAGGACATCCTGCAACTGCGTGACATCGGAGGTGACCCGGCTCATGAGTTCACCCACCCGGCGTTGTTCAAAAAACGTAACGGGCAAGGTGACGAGCTTGGCGTACAGCGTTTTACGCACGTCGCGCATGGTTCGTTCACTGACCTGCGTGAAGGTATAAATTCGCAGGAAGGAAAAGATAGCCTGCAAAACCAGGATAATCACGAAAAACCCGGTGACCTCGTTGATGGTGTAAGGCGACTTGCCTTCGATGACTCCCGACATCTTCCCGATTAGTAGCGGGAAGGTCATCGTCGTGAGGTTGGAGAGCACCAGAAAGACCATCCCCAGGATGAACGTCCGACGGTAGGGGAGTACAAACCGGAAGATACTCAGCGTTTTACGAAGCCCTTCCCGGCTGACTTTACGTTTATCATTTTCCTCGGGTTGCGTCCCGAAAGTACTGCTGCGTTTGGCCATGTGACTTATTTTTCAAGGAGGGACGGCACCACAACGCGAACGCTTTGGTCGAGGCCCCGGAAATCTTGCTCGTTGAGGGTGATTAAATCGGCGTCCAGCCGACGAGCCGTGGCCAGGGTGATGGCGTCGGGCAATTTTACTTTACGGATTTTGCGGTAGGCGATGACGTGGTCGG
>JAJAZB010000095.1 GCA_026785975.1 Cytophagaceae bacterium
ATGCTTAACAGCCTGATTATGAGCAGAGAGTTTCACCTAAAGAGAAAGTATACTTCACCTTCCGCTAAAATTGTCAGAGTACCACTTTTTTATCGCTTAAAACCTCAGGTTTAACCAGTCTGCAAGTCAATACCGTCGTCAAACAGGACTACATCAGGCAGTTTAGTACCTAATAGTTGGCGTAAAACGACTGGATTTGGCCAAGAGGTTTTTTATAAGAAAGCCCTGCTGCAAACCGTTAGCGGTCATGCTTTGACTATACGGCACTGTTTCCCCCCGGTTGTTAGCACAGAGAATGTACTTTTACGGATGACTCTTTTCGGGGACTTTTTCGGTATGTGTGCCGCTGGCCGGGGTGAAGTTACGCCAATTCGCGCATGGAGCCTTCCGTAAAAATTACCTTCCAGACTGCCAATACTGCCGCAGCCCGCGCCATGCTCGACTCGCTTTGGGACGAAATTCAACGCCGGTACGAGTTTACGGCCCCGAATCCGATGCGCCCGGAAGACTTCATCGGCCCCCGCGCGGGGTTCTGGCTGGCCCAAGTCGAACACCAACCGGTTGGCAGTATTCGCTTTACATCCTGGTCGGAAGACATCGCCGAACTGGATGCGATGTACGTCGTACCGGAATTTCGCGGGCGGGGCATCGCGCAACAATTGATGAGTACACTGGAAACGTACACCCGGCAACATCCCTTCAACGCCCTGCGGCTGCGGGCCGGTGAACCCCAACCCGAAGCGCTTCGTTTTTACGAAAAAATGGGCTTTCACCGCATTCCGTGTTTTGGGAAATGGGTGGCCGATCCAACGGCACAGTGTTTTGAGAAACAGTTGGAATTGTAACGAGTCGCCTAAGAATTTCACCCAAACTGCGTATTTTTGAACCAGCAAACGCGGTTCCTACGTTCTGAACCCGCAACGGCGACATACAACCATGAAAAATCTACGCTACTCCATCCTCTTTCTCTGCATTGGCCTCATCGCCAGCGCCTTCACGGGACAACCGGTCCGCTCGACGAAAGCCGAACCCGCCAAAGTCAACTGGGAAATGCTCCGCGACGTGACCTTCAAAAAGAAGTGGTACCCCGAAGAGAGCATTTATATGCTCTACCCGACGTTTGGCCCGGCCGTGCAAAAACTGGAAGGCAAAGAAATTACGATCAAAGGCTACCTGATTCCTTTCGACGTGGAGAGCAACGTGTTTTTTCTGTCAGCGTTTCCGAACAGCCAGTGCTTTTTCTGCGGCGGGGGCGGGCCGGAATCGGTGATGGGCCTGAAGATGAAAAGCCCCGGCAAGCGGTTTAAAACCGACGAAGTTCAGACCTTCAAAGGCACCCTGAAACTCAACGCGGCTGATATTTATGAACTCAATTACATCCTGCAAAACGCGGAGATTCATTACGGAGAATAAGCCGTTTCAGGCTTGGAGTCAGGCGGCGTGGGGATAATCCCGCGCCGCCTGTTTAGTTTTAGGGCCAATTCGTTTGGCTGAACTGCGTTGCCCTTGCCAGTTGATTTCCGCCTGGCTAACCCTGACCACCCATGAAACTTACTCGCCTTCTTCCGAAAATTCTGCTGGGGCTGTTCATTTTTATTCTCGCTTTCCTGGCCGTTAGTCTGGCCCCCGCCGACCAAACGCCCTACCCCCAAACCGACGCGTACCACCAGACCATCCAGCGCCTCGATGCCTTGCAGGCCGCCAAACCAAGGCCCTCCGCTCCGCCCTTGCCCTTACCGGTTTCCGACGATTCCATTACGCCACTGCGTAACTTTTCCACCATGCCTACCCTCAAAGCGGGTTGGGCTAAAATAGCTCTGACGCCGTCCGCGCCCACGCCCACGGCGGGGTATGGCGTCCGCAACGGGCAACCCTACGCCAGCATTCACGACTCGGTTTTCGTGCGGGCTATCGTCCTCGACAATGGCCTGACGCACGTGGCCATCGTGAGCGCCGATTTGCTGATCATGCCCCCCACGGTCACGGCCCGGCTCAACGAAAAGCTACCCCGCATCGGGTACTCGTTGGCGCAAACGTATTTGGGCGCGACCCACACCCACAACAGCCTCGGCGGTTGGGGGGAGCGCACGGCGGGGCGGATCTTCGCGGGGGAGTACAACCCCGCCACGGTCGAGTGGATCGCGGACCGGATTGTTGAGGCGATTGCGGCGGCGCAACGTCGCCTGACGCCCGCCCGCACGGGTTTTGCCCAGATTTACCAGGCCGACATGGTCCGCAATCGACTCGTGGGCAGCAAGGGCACGATTGATCCCTTCATTCGTCTTTTGAAAATTCAGAAAATTACGGGTGAAACCGCGCTGCTCTGCACTTACGCCGCCCACTCGACCACCATCGAACCCAGTCAGGTGGTGCTTTCGCGCGACTGGCCCGGTGCGCTGGTCGATTCGCTGGAGCGCCAGAAGTCCGTGCAGTTTGCCCAGTACATGGCCGGGGCCGTGGGCAGTATGGCCCCGTTGGAAGAAGGAAAAACCGACTGGGAAGAACTCCGCAACCAGGCTCTGGGGTTGCAACTGGAAATCCAGCGGGTGCTGCCCCACATCCGCCTGCGCGCCGACAGTACGCTGCGCCTGGTGTCGTTGCCCCTCAACCTGCGGGAACCGCAGTGGCGGGTATTCGGGCAGTTGAAAATGCGGTACTGGCTCTGGAAACTCGTGTACGGCGATTACCCCAACGACCTCAAAGCCCTACGCATCGGCAACACGCTGTTGCTGGGCGTACCCGCCGATTTTTCGGGCGAAATGGTGGCCGGTTTACAAAACATTTCGCGTCAACAAGGTCTTAATCTGGTCATAACCAGTTTCAACGGTGGCTACATCGGCTACGTCACCCCGGATAAATATTACCGGCTCGACGCGTACGAAACGTATACGATGAACTGGTTTGGACCCGGCACGGGGTCGTATTTTGACGAATTGATGCAACGGCTCATCCGCCTGATTTCGTGAGCAAAACCGCTGAGAGGTCGGCGGACAAGCGGGTTGGATTCTACGCCGAACCAATTTTCTGCGTAACTTCGCGGCCAGATCTGAACCAATGCCAATTCAGGAGTAAATACCCGCATGAATACCAATTATCTGCCATCGGATTACCTGCCCATCGTCGTGCAACTGTTGGCGGCGCTGGGGTTCATCGTCGGCTCGATGCTGGTTTCGCACAACATCGGCCCCAAGCGCCACAGCAAGAAAAAAGACGACCCCTTCGAGTGCGGTATTCCCACCGAGGGCGATGCCCGCACCCCAATTTCAGTGAAGTATTTCCTCGTTGCCATTCTGTTTGTTTTGTTCGACGTCGAAATCATTTTCCTCTACCCCTGGGCGGTCAATTTCCTGGATTGGATGAAGGAATCCCGCGAGATGGCCATCGCTATTTTCGTCGAAATGATCCTGTTCATGGGGCTGTTGCTGGTGGGTTTTTACTACATCATCCGCAAAGGCGTTTTGAATTGGAACCAATAATTGATTTGAGAAATCAGCGTTCAAAACCCAACGGTTTATCACTTGATTTTCAGTGTTTTACAACTTAAAATTAGAATTTTTGAACGGTAAACTTTTCCGGTTCGGGCCAAACTTTAAGCGCTACTTTTGCGTTTAAACTACGCATCAAAACGACATTCAACGCATGAGCAATATCAAGATGGTCGAAGCCCCCGAAGGTGTGGAAGGCTCGGGTTTTTTCGCCACCCAATTCGACAAAGTCGTCGGCATGGCCCGTAGCAATTCGCTCTGGCCCCTGCCGTTTGCCACGTCGTGTTGCGGCATCGAGTTTATGGCCACGATGGGTTCGCACTACGATTTGGCCCGGTTTGGCTCCGAACGCCCGAGTTTCTCCCCCCGGCAGGCCGATATGCTCATGGTCATGGGCACGATCGCCAAAAAAATGGGGCCGATTGTCAAGCAGGTTTACCTGCAAATGGCCGAACCCCGCTGGGTTATTGCCGTAGGGGCCTGCGCCTGTTCGGGTGGTATTTTCGATACTTACTCCGTCTTGCAGGGCATTGACCGCATTATTCCCGTCGACGTGTACGTGGCTGGTTGCCCACCGCGCCCGGAACAGATTCTGGATGGGGTACTTCAGTTGCAGGAGATTGCCAGAAACGAATCCATCCGCCGCCGCAATTTACCCGAGTACCAGGCACTCATGGAATCGTACGCCATTCAATAAAAGGAGTGCGTAGGCAGGAGGGAGAATGAATGCTAAACTCCTCACTCCTGCCTACGCACTCCTCACTACTAAAATTATGATTACCAACCAGGAAATCGCGGAAGATCTTGTCGGGAAATTTGGGGAAAGCGCTATTTTTAATGCGGTTGAACAATACGGGCTGTTACAGGTAGAAACGACGACCGCGCACATCGTTCCCGTTATCGAATACCTGTACCAACATCCTACTTTTAAATTTCAGTTTCTGACCGACCTGGCCGGCATTCACTTTCCTGATGCCAAAGGCAAGGAACTTGGGGTGATTTATCACCTGCACAGCCTCGAAAATAACGTTCGGCTCATCATCAAACTCTACGTACCCATCGAGAATCCGGTGGTGCCGACGCTGGTCAACCAGTACGCCTGCGCCAACTGGATGGAGCGCGAAGCCTACGATTTCTTCGGGTTGGACTTTGAAGGTCATCCCAACCTGATTCGCATTCTCAACGTCGAGGACATGGATTATTTCCCGATGCGGAAAGAATACCCGCTCGAGGACGCCACCCGCGAAGATAAAATTGACGCCTTGTTTGGACGATAAAAAACTGAGTGACTGAGTGAAAAATGAAATGTGTTTGTCAAATTCCGTCACTCAGTTCCACTCAATCACTCCGTCACTCAATCACTCAGTAAAAATGCCTACCGACGAAATAAAAGATATTGCCATTGCCGAGCAGCAGTTGGCCCGCAATGGGCAGCAGCGGCAGTACGTCAACGAATTGACGACGCTCAACCTCGGCCCGACGCATCCGGCCACGCACGGTATTTTCCAGAACGTGCTACAAATGGACGGGGAGCGGATTGTGTCGGGTGTTCAGACGATTGGGTACATTCACCGGGCCTTCGAGAAAATTGCCGAGCGGCGACCTTTCTACCAGATTACGACCCTCACCGACCGGATGAATTACTGCTCCAGCCCGATCAATAATTTTGGCTGGCACATGACGGTCGAAAAACTGCTGGGCGTCACCGTGCCCAAGCGGGCGCAGTATATGCGGGTGATTCTGATGGAACTGGCCCGCATCTCCGATCACCTCATCTGCAATTCCATTCTGGGCGTGGACACGGGTGCCTTCACGGGCTTTTTGTACGTGTTTCAGAAGCGCGAGGATATTTATGAAATCTACGAAGAAATCTGCGGCGCACGCCTGACGACTAATATGGGCCGGGTTGGGGGCATGGAACGGGATTTCACCCCCACCGCCATTCACAAGATCCGGGAGTTTCTCAGGACGTTCCCCCCGGTGATGCGCGAGTTTGAGAGCCTCTTCAACCGCAACCGCATTTTCATGGATCGCGTTATCGACGTGGGGGCGATTACGGCGGAGCGGGCCTTGAATTACGGGTTTACCGGCCCCAACCTCCGGGCGGCGGGCGTGGATTACGACGTGCGCGCGATGAACCCCTATTCTTCGTACGAAGACTTTGACTTCGACATCCCCGTGGGTCACAACGGCGATACCTACGACCGCTACATGGTGCGTAACGGGGAGATTTGGGAGAGCCTCAAAATCATCGGGCAAGCCCTGGAAAACCTGCCCGAAGGCCCCTACCACGCCGACGCGCCCGAATATTACCTGCCACCCAAAGTAGATGTTTATCGAAATATGGAGGCGCTGATTTATCACTTCAAAATCGTCATGGGCGAAATCGAAGCACCCGTTGGTGAAGTGTACCACGCCGTTGAGGGTGGTAACGGCGAGTTGGGGTTTTACCTGGTTAGCGACGGCGGGCGGACGCCCTACCGCCTGAAGTTCCGGCGACCCTGCTTTATTTTTTACCAGGCTCTCCCCGAAATGGTGAAAGGCGCAACGCTGTCCGACGCCATCGTGATGATGAGTAGCCTGAACGTGATTGCCGGCGAATTGGACGCTTGATTTTCTTGAAAGGAGGTACGTATGAAACCAGATTGGGTAGAATTGACAACGCGATCTCAACTGGATACGGTGGAGGTGATTCGGCAATTGGTCGAGGAAGAGGAGTACGAAGAAGCTTTACAAGGGCTTGATGAACTCTACGACACCATGTCTAAATCCGAGAAACGCGCCCTTGGAAGTCAACTGGCCCGACTGATGGCCCACATTCTGAAATGGAAATATAGCCCGGAAAAAAGGTCGATGAGTTGGGTAAAGACGATTGCCAGCGCCCGTTTTGAAATTCGAAAAATCCAGGAATTTACCCCATCGCTCAACGAAACCTACATCCATTCCGTCTGGAATGACTGCTTTGAAGACGGTATCGATTTAGCTAAGGCCGAAATGGGCCTCTCCCGAAAAGACAAATTCGACCCGGCTCCGCTCACCTGGCAAGACGTATTCGACGAAGATTACATCCTGCTCCACGCTTGATTTTTTGAAAGGAGGTGCCTATGAATCCCGATTGGAATGAACTCGTTTCTGAATCCTACTACGAAACAATTTCCACGATTCAGGAGAAATTGAAGCAGTACGAGGTAGACGAAGCGCTCGTTGGGCTTGATTACCTCTATCAAAACATGGCCAACCGCGATAAGCGGGAGTTTTTGAGTTTCCTGACTCTCGCCATGATGCACGTCCTCAAGTGGAAACATCAGCCTGAGAAGCGCGCCAAGAGTTGGTCAAAGACCATTCAAAATGCCCGGGATGAAATGGAGATTTTGCGGGAAGATGTGCCATCAATCACCCAAGAATACATTGAGAAAACTTGGGAGAACGCATTCAAAAGAGCCGTAAAACGAGCCAATTTCGAGATGAAACTGGACAAAAAAGAAGACTTTTATCCCGCGTCGCTCACCTGGAAAGACGTATTTGACGACGAATATTTGCTCTGAAACATGATCGATACGCTTGAAAAAATGCCCGTTGCCTTCACGCCCGAACGCCTCGCCCGCGTGGAAGAACTGATTAGCCATTACCCCGAAACCAAACAGAAATCGGCCATCCTGCCTATTTTGCACCTGGCCCAGGAGCAGTGGGGCTGGCTCCGGCCTGAGGTAATGGATTATGTGGGGGAAATCCTTGACATTCAGTCCGTTGAGGTTTATGAGGTGGCAACGTTTTACTCGATGTTTCACCTCGAACCCGTTGGGAAACACGTCATCGAAATCTGCCGGACGGGGCCGTGTGGCCTGCTGGGTTACGACGGCATCCGCGACCACCTCTGTCAAAATCTTCAAATTGAGCTGGGCGGCACCTCCGCCGATGGGCTGTTTACGCTGAAAGAAGTGGAGTGTCTGGCGGCCTGCGGCATGGGGCCGGTGTTTCAAATTCGGGAAAAATACCACCTCAACCTCACGCCCGAGCGGGTCGATGCGATTCTGGAGGACTACCGACGACAAGGATAAGTCGAGAACCTGTTTTTTACCGGAAAATTATACTTACAACCTTCCCTACCATGAGTTTACTGCCGGATCAACTACGCCGCGTTTACAAAGCAGCAAAGTTTAGTTTGACCAATGCCCCGCTTGATTTCGATTCCGATACGTTGCCGTGGATTGACGCAAAAAATCCCGATATCGAAGGTTTTTTTAAAAACGTTTCCGACCTCCTCAAAAAAGGAGACATTCTCATCTGGCACGCCGCCCTGGCGCACGGGGGCAACCGGATTGGCAATCCCGAATTGTCGCGCAAATCATTTGTGTGTCACTATTCCACGGTGCGCTCCTACCCGAAGCACCGGTTTGAAACCGGCGAAACGTCACTGACCGAGTACCACAACGGTATCACGGTTTACGCCAATCCTGAAAACCTGGCCGAAGAAAATATATTGACCAAGGGTAAAGACTGGTAGGCGAAACGACGGATAAAATTGGCAGATAAAGCCCATTGCGGGCAACCGGGCCTTGTTGATTCAACGATATTTTTGACAATGACAACTAAAATTCTGACCGAACATATTGACGTTCCCGGCATCGAAACGATCGACGTTTTTATGCAAAACGGTGGCTATCGGGCCTTAGAAAAAGCCTTGAAAACGATGACGCCCGAGGAAATCGTCGAGGAAGTGAAGAAATCCGGCGTTCGCGGTCGCGGCGGGGCGGGTTTCCCGATGGGCATGAAGTGGAGTTTTCTGGCCAAACCCGAAGGCAAGGCCCGCTACCTGGTTTGCAACGCCGATGAGTCGGAACCGGGCACATTCAAGGATCACTACCTGATGATGAAATCGCCCCACACGCTCATCGAAGGCATGATTGTGGCGTCGTTTGCGCTGGGAGCCTCCACGTCGTACATCTACGTGCGGGGTGAATTGATGTACGTCATCCGAATTCTCGAAAAAGCCATCGCCGAAGCCTACGCGAAGGGTTTTCTGGGAAAAAATATTTTGGGTACCGGTTACAACCTCGATTTGCACGTACACCCTGGCGGCGGGGCGTACATCTGCGGCGAGGAAACGGCGTTGCTCGAATCGCTGGAAGGCAAACGCGGCAATCCGCGCAACAAACCGCCTTTCCCGGCAGTGCAGGGACTTTACGCCTGCCCCACGGTGGTCAACAACGTCGAAACCATCGCGACGGTACCCTGGGTAATCAACAACGGCGGCGACGAATACGCCAAAATCGGCATTGGCCGGAGCACGGGGACCAAGCTGATTTCCGCCTCCGGGCACATCAAAAAACAGGGCGTTTACGAAATTCCGCTCGGCCTGCCC
>JAJAZB010000096.1 GCA_026785975.1 Cytophagaceae bacterium
ATTCTCCTCTAACGTTTGCCCGGTTCCGGGGGTTGTGTTTAAAAAATGGCCGGTGGCGCCGTTTTTTCGGGGCCCCCCGACCCGCCCCCCCACGCCACTTTTGGGACCGCGGTCCCGTCGGACCCGGTAATTACGTATCACTTCAAAGATACGGAAGGAATAAAAGTTTGCCGAAAATCAGCCCGCACTATTTCCCGCCGGGCCGGGAAGGCCGTACTTCAATCTTGCTGGGGAGAGTCCGGGGATGCATTTTTAGCAAGTCGGAAACCATCTGACCGATGTCTTCGGGCTGAATTTTCCAGGCATCTTTTTCGCTTGTTGGGTTGTTGCCGAATTCAGTCGCCACGGAGCCGGGCATAATCGTCGTTACCCGGATGCCCTCGCTCCGTAAGTCGAGCATGACGGCCTGCGAAAAACCGACCAGGCCAAATTTACTGGCGTTGTAGGCGGCGCCTTTTTCAAAGAAATTAGTCCCGGCCAGACTCGCAATTGTGATAAAATACCCCGCTGTTTCCTTCAGGGCGGACAAACTCGCTTTGATGGTGTAAAATACACCCGTCAGGTTGATGTCGATAGTTTCCTGCCACTGCTCAGGGGTCAGTTCCTGAATCGGAGCAAAGTGCCCTACGCCCGCGTTGGCAATGACGTAATCCAGCCGGTTCCATTGCCGCAAAATGTTGTCGACAGCCCCTTGTTGGGAAGCCAGATCCCGCACGTCGGCGGCGATTCCCAGCGCGAAGCCCGGATTGATTTTGTTGAGCGAAGCGGCGGCGGCATCAGCACTTTCCGGTGAGCGACTGGTAATGGCGACCCGGATACCTTCTTTGATGAGTACTTCGGCAATGCCGTAGCCAATGCCCTTCGAGCCGCCCGTGATGAGGGCCGTTTTGATGATTTCTGCCATGAATGGTGTGAATTGGGTTGATGAAACGGAAATGTAAATGTAGCTTGGACGATAACCCCGGAGTTGTCCTGAAGGTTTCAGGGTGGTTTGCGTAGGCATTTTCGGCCCTAAATCCTCTGGTAGTTTTTCAAACCTATTTTTGTCATCCCGAGGAACGAGGGACCTTGCTGGGAAGCGAACGACATGCAAGGTCCCTCGTCCCTCGGGATGACAAAAAACGTTTATTTTCAGGATGTCGTTTAATCCATTCTAAAAACCAATATTTCCACACCCAATGCAGAACCGACTCATACTTTTGACCCTCAGCAGTCTGCTGATTCTCAGCGCAACGAGTTTTGCCCAAACCAGCAATCCGGCCATCGACGGCAGCGCGTTTACCCGCCATGTGCGGACGCTGGCCTCCGATGCCTTCGAAGGCCGCAAGCCCTTCACGCCCGGCGAAACCAAAACTATTGAGTATTTGAAAAGCGAATTTGAAAAACTGGGCCTGCAACCCGGCAACGGCAAAAGCTATTTCCAGGACGTGCCGATGGTCAACATCACCTCCGTACCGGCGGGGCCGCTGGTGTTGCGGGGCAAAACGGAAAGTACTTCGCTCCAACCACTAACCGATTTTGTGGCCACCACCCCGCACCGGCAGGATCAGGTGAAGGTAACTGACTCCGAAGTGGTTTTCGTCGGATACGGCATCGTGGCCCCCGAATACGGCTGGAACGATTACGCGGGTCTGGACGTGAAGGGCAAAACCGTCGTGGTACTGGTGAGCGATCCGGGTTCGGTGGATAGCTCGTTGTTTAAAGGCAACACCATGACGTACTACGGTCGCTGGATTTACAAATACGAGGAAGCCGCCCGGCAGGGCGCGGCGGGCGTGCTGATTATCCACGAATCGAGGGCTGCCAGTTACGGATGGGCGGTGGTGCGGAGTAGTTTTTCAAAATCAAAACTGTACCTCAACACCAACGCATCCAACCCACCACGGGCTTTGATGGAGGGATGGCTGTCGCTCGATGCGGCCAAAAAACTGTTCAAACTGGCCGGACTGTCCACCGAATTGTTCCGCGAAGCGGGCCAGAAAGGGTTCAAAGCTGTACCGATGGGCGTGCAGGCCTCGCTGGTTTTGAACAACACCAGCGAGCAATCCGTCTCGCGCAATGTGCTGGCCGTGTTGCCCGGCGCGACCCGCCCGGACGAGGTGGTGGTTTACTCCGCCCACTGGGATCACCTGGGCAAGGGCGAACCCATTAAAGGCGATTCAATCTGGAACGGAGCGGTCGATAATGCCTCGGGCACGGCGGCGGTGCTTGAACTGGCGCAGGCCTTCACCCGCGCGAAGCAGAAACCCGCCCGCTCCATTTTGTTTCTCATTGTGACGGCGGAAGAGGGCGGACTGATGGGGTCGGAGTACTACGCCGCGCATCCCGTTTTTCCGTTGGGGAAAACCGTAGCCGACCTCAACATCGACGCCTTGCAGCCCCTGGGCCGGGCAAAAGACGTACTAATCGTGGGTAAAGGGCAATCGGATTTGGATGACTACGTGGCCACTGCCGCCGCCAAACAGGGCCGGGTGACGATGGGCGAATTGAACCCCTCGGCGGGGAGCTACTTCCGATCCGACCACTTCAATTTTGCCAAAGTCGGCGTGCCTTCGATGTACCTCAAGTCGGGCATCAACTCCGTGAAAAATGGGCCTGCCTGGGGCAAAGCGCAAATGGAAGAATACAACCTGAGTCGGTACCACGCTCCGACGGACGAGTACTCGCCGGACTGGGATCTATCAGGAATTATCGAAGACATGAAACTGCTGTTTGACGTAGGTAACCGCTTGAGCAACGAAACGAGTTTTCCTGGCTGGAAAACCGGCTCAGAATTCAAGGCGATTCGGGAAAAGTAGTGGTCGGACTGGGCGTCCCCGACTGGGCGTGGTCGGACGACTTTTTCGTCGTCCGACCACTTAAAAAGCGCCCCCGACTCCGAAAGCGCCCCCGTTAGTTTCAACCTCCTTAAAAACACCGCCGCTAACGCCCGAACTTCCCGTATTTTTACATCCATGTCCATTGAAGTCAAGCAACTTACCAAAGTGTACGGCCAGCAAAAGGCAGTTGACGGCATCAGTTTTTCGGTACGTCCGGGTGAAATCGTGGGGTTTCTCGGCCCCAACGGCGCGGGTAAATCCACGACGATGAAAATCGCGACGGGTTACCTCCAACCTTCGGCGGGAACCGTTGAAGTCGCGGGATACGATGTCACCAAAGACCCCATCGCCGCCCGGCGGCAACTGGGCTACCTGGCCGAACACAACCCGCTGTACCTCGATATGTACGTGAAGGAATTCCTGCATTTTATCGGGGAATTGCAAGGGTTGAAAAGCGCCAATCTTCGCAATCGGGTAGTGGATGTTATCGAACTGGTGGGGTTAGAACTGGAACAGAAAAAACGCGTTGGGCAACTCTCCAAGGGCTACCGCCAGCGCGTGGGCTTGGCGCAGGCGCTCATTCACAACCCGCCCGTGCTGATTCTGGACGAACCCACGACGGGCCTCGACCCCAATCAGTTGGCCGAAATCCGGCAGGTCATCAAAACGATTGGGCAGCAAAAAACGGTGCTGTTTTCCACCCACATTATGCAGGAAGTTGAAGCGCTCTGCGACCGCGCCGTGATCATCAACCATGGGCAGTTGGTCGCCGATGCGACGCTATCCGAACTACGCCAGTCGGGGCAATCGCTCGAAGAGGTATTCCGGCAGTTGACGACCTGATTAACTGAGCGGTGAGGCGTTGAAAAAGGAAAAGTACTCTAACTAACCCACCCCTAACCCCTCCCAGGAGGGGTAGGTCAATGTGCTATTTCACAACTTGGATTAACCGACTTAGTCGGAAAAAATCATAAAAAACTAACCTATGAATCGACGCGATTTTGTGAAAAGTGCGGGTTCGATGGCGGCCCTGGCGACGTTTCCGGTGCAGTCTGGCGAGCGGGTTTTGAAGCCCATCAAAATCGTGAACACCAACGCCAATTTTGAGCGCCAGCCCCTCATTCGGCCCTTTGGTTTCAAGGGCGGCTCCATGACCGAAATCTGGCAAACGGTGGCCCTGCTCGAAAGCGAGAATGGCGTTCAGAAAACCGGTATCTGCACCCACAACGTGCTGTGGTCGGATGCGAAGGTTTTTGCCAGCCACTCCGAAAGTGCGGGCAATGCGCTGATGTTTGCGACCGCCGAACGCGCGTTGCAAATCATCAAAGGCCAGACGTTTACGCACCCGGTGCAACTCCTCGACTCAATTCTGGACGAGGTGTACGCCTACGCCAAAACCATTACCAGAAACCCGAACCTGCGCAAAACTTTCGTGCTCAATGCCCTGGTGGGCGTCGACAACGCCGTTTGGTTGCTGTTTGCCCAGGAAAATAATATCAAGAGTTTCGACGAACTCATCCCGGCGGCTTACAAACCGGGGCTTTCGCACCATCACGAGCGCGTCGCCAGCATTCCGTCGATGGCGTACACGATTCCCGTTCAGGAAATGAAGGACGCGGTGAAGGAGGGGTATTTTCTGATGAAAATTAAACTGGGCCAATCGGGGACGCAGTCCGAGATGCTCGAAAAAGACAAAGCCCGCCTGACGGCCATTCAGCAGGCCATTGGCGACGCCCGCACGAGTTACGCCGCCAACGGAAAATTGCCGTACTACCTCGACATGAACGGACGCTACGAGCAAAAAGACACGCTCAGCCGACTCCTGGATCACGCCCGGAAAATAGGCGCGTTCGACCAGATTATTCTGGTGGAAGAACCCTTCCCCGAAGAATTGGAAGTAGCCGTGGGCGATTTTGGGGTACGCGTTGCCGCCGACGAAAGTGCCCACTCCGATGCCGACGTGCGCAAGCGCATTCAAATGGGTTATGAGGCCATTGCCCTCAAAGCCATCGCCAAAACCCTGAGCATGACGATGAAAATGGCCCAGGCAGCGCATGAACTAAAAACCCCGGCCTTGTGCGCCGATCTGACCGTCAATCCGAATCTCCTGGAGTGGAATAAAAACGTAGCCGCCCGGCTGGCCCCCTTTCCGGGTTTTGGCATGGGATTGATGGAAAACAATGGCCATCAAAACTACAAAAACTGGGACACCATGCGCACGTACAACGCCACCTCCGGCGCATCCTGGGCCAAAACGCAACGCGGCGTTTTTCAATTGAATACCGACTATTATCAGAAAAGTGGGGGGATTTTTGAACCGTCAGCGCATTACGAAGAATTGGCGGGTGGGCAGGGGAAGTAGTAGGGAACTTGGTTAGGCGGGGCCGGTTTTATGGTTGTAAACCCGCGCCGGAAAGTTTTTGATGAGTATAAACTTTCGCCTGTTTTTGAGTTGGTGATAATAAACTTAGAACCTAATATGAACGACAATTTACAATATTCGAAATCAGAAAAAATTTCATTAAAGAAATATTTTAATGAAAAATGGTTACAGGACAGAATTGAAGAAGATCCAACAATTTTAGGACTTGGAGAACTTGATATAATTCAACGAGAACGCAAGCAATCAAGTGGTGGACGAATTGACTTTTTATTTCTAAACAATGAAACAGGGACAATGTATGAAACTGAAATAATGCTTGGCGGAACTGACGAAAGCCATATCATCAGAACAATTGAATATTGGGATATTGAACGTAGAAGATTCCCTTCAAAAGACCACAGAGCAGTAATTGTTGCAGAAGACATTACCAATCGCTTCTTCAATGTAATTGCTTTAATGAATCGTTCCATTCCGATTATTGCAATTCAATTGAATGCTTTGAAAATCGACAACAAAATCATTTTAAATTTCACCACTGTACTTGATATTTACGAGATTCCAGAGGATGAAGAAAATCTGGGTGGAGAAGAAGTTGGACGAACTTATTGGGTAAAAAAGGGAAATCCAAAATCAATTGGCATTATGGACGCTATAATTGCAATTGCACAAGAAGAATATCCAAATTCGAAAGTTACATATAACAAAAATCATGTTGCTTTAGGTACTACACGAAAAAATTATATGTGGTTGCATCCAAGAAAATCACCTCATAATTGCCATTTTGAAATTAAAGTTGGTAAAGAAAACATTGATGATACAAAGTTGATGTTTGAAGAACTTGGAATTTCATACACACCAAGAAAAGAAGATAACCTTGCAATTTCAATCCAGGGAGATGAACTAAAAAAGAATTTTGATAAATTAAAGGCACTAATAAAACAGTCAATTCTTTTATACTCGTAGGACCTTTGCTGATAGGTAGCCCCCCCGCAGTACCTCGCATCCTGCCCGCAATGGAATTGGAGCTACGACTATCGAAAAGCCCTCTGGGCGTAGCTGCCAATGTATTGGTGATTTTCCACGAGGAGTTAGACAAGGGATGGACAAAACAGTAAACTTTTCTGGTAGAAAGCAGCTATGCCTGGAGGGTATCTTGATGGTACTCGATTCCATTGTGGCAATTCCATTGTGGGTAAAATGTGAGTAACTACGAAAAAAATAACAAAATGAATCCATTAGAAAATCATACTTCGGACATCTTAAAAC
>JAJAZB010000097.1 GCA_026785975.1 Cytophagaceae bacterium
CTGAGAAGGTGTTGATTTCTGACGAATTGCAAGCGTTTTACAAAACATTAAATGAGGAAGAGTATCAATTAGTCAAAGAGAGAATCTTGACGCCCCGGCTAAATACTCTCAAACTAAAGATGGCCGAAATTGATGCCTTGATCGACGAACTTCTTCCGCAGGTGGTTAGACGATAATACGCTTTCCTCAAATAAACGCCGCCGACTTCCGAAACGTCATGTACACCAACGCAACTGCCGCCAGCAACGCCGCGATGTAAAAGCTAATGGCGATGTTGGCAATATTCCCTGCGTAGAGCCATCCCCCCGTGTAGGCCCCGATGCCGATGCCCATTTCCAGCGCGATGTACATCGTGGCAATGGCCCGGCCCCGGTTGTCCTGATCGCTCAAATCGACCGTCCAGGCGGTAATCGTCGGCATGGCCATTCCACCCGCCAGCCCAAAGAGTACCGCGCTGAGTAACAGCGTCGTTGGCGAGTTGGCGTTGGCCAGCAGAATCATCGAAACCACGAGAGCCAGCGCCGAAATGCGCAACACCCGCACCCGTCCGTAGCGGTCGGAGCTTTTGCTGGCAACCAGCCGGATCACCAGCGAGGCCATTGTGTAAACGGCGAAGAAAATGCCTTTGTTGGGCAAACCCAGGTGGTCGCTCAAATCGGGAGCCAGGGTAATGACCGCCCCCGTCGAATAGGAAAGCAACAGCATTACGACGAACGTGGCCAGCACTTTCGGCTCGAACAAATCCTGCTTTTGCAACACCAGGTGGCCGGGGCGAAAGCGCTCCCGGTCGGAGAGCGTTTCTTTCAAGCGAACCAGAATCAAAATGGACAGCAGCGCAAACACCGAGGAGACGTAAAACATGACGTTCAGTCCGAACCAGGCGGCCAGGTAACTACCCAGCGGTGGCCCGCTCGACATCCCCAAACTCAGCGCAATACCCAGCGTACCCAGCGCCTCGCCCCGGCGGTTTTCGGGAATCAGATCGGCGACGTAGGCCGAGGTCGCGGTGGGTTTGAAGCCCGTTGAAAAGCCGTGAAATAACCGGAGAATCAGAAACGCCGACACGGAGGAGACCAGCGGGTACAACAGCCCGCACACAAAGCAAACCAACGAGCCAAACGCCATGATGGGTACGCGCCCGATGGTGTCGGTGAGTTTGCCGGAAAAAGGCCGGGAAACGCCCGCCGTGAGCGTAAAGAGGCTGACAATCAACCCGATGTACTGCGCTCCACCCAGGCTGCGGAGGTAACCCGGCAGTTCGGGCATGATCATGTTGAAGCTGATCGTAAACAAAAAGTTGCTCGCGCAGAGCAACCAGAATTGATTTGAATAAAGACGTTTATCCATGCTGCAAAAAGCCCCCTCGGGGCGGTCCGACGTTTCGGTTTGGGGGCTGGGCTTTTTAGGGGGCGTCAACCAGCCTTAAAATGTCCTGCCAGACTTCCCCGGCGTTGCTCGGCCGTTTGGCGTTAACGTCGGCCACTTTGCCGGTTTTGTCAATCAGCACGTAGCGCGGAATACTCTGAATGCCAAAGTACTGCACGACTTTGCTGCCCCAACCGCCCTTCGACCAGCCCTGTTCGCCGGGCAATTGGAGTTTCTCCAATGCGGCTTTCCAGGCGGCCTCGGTATCGTCGATGGAGAGGTACAGAAAAACGACCTGTTTCTTCTGCTTGTCGGTCAGGCGTTCGTGGAGTTGTTTGGAAAACGGAAACTCGGCCCGGCACGGCCCGCACCAACTGGCCCAAACGTCGAGGTACACTACTTTTCCCCGAAAAGCATCCAGGGTGACGGGCTGGCCCTGCTGGTCGCTGAAGAAGAATACGTTGGGGCCGGGTTCTTTCGCCTTCGCCTCTTTTTTAGCCACGACGGGTTCATCTTTCCGTGCCATCACGTCGGCACATTTGGCCTTCACCACGGCGGCGTATTCTGCCGATCCGGACGTAGTGCCCAGTACGCCAAACAGGCTCCGCACGGTCGAGGGGGCCGCTTTGTCGCAGTGTTCGTTCAGCAATCGGGCTAAGGCGTACTGGTACGATTTGCCCGACAGGTGCTGGCGGGCGTAGGCGGCTTTGTCTTCCAATGCCCTGCTCCAGTCGGCGTATTTGGCGAAACTTTTTTCTTTTGAATTAAAATAGGTCAGGTAGTACGTCAGGAAATTCCGGTACGGTTCGGCGGAAAGTGCCGCCTCCTCGCTGACTTTGGTTTCGTCAAAATTTTCCAGCATCACCGAAGGCAACGAGATGACAACGCCCTGATTTTGCTGCGCATTGCCCCGCACGATGGGATAGGCCAGGAGCAAATGCCAGTAATTCCAGCGGACGCAGGCTTCGATGTGTTTTTTGAACGGTTCCGAAAACTGGCCCGCCTGGGGATGGTTTTTGTAAAATTGTGATTGGGCCTTCCGGGCGTCGAACAAGCCCATTTCCCAGGTATCCACCGTCGACGATTGGGCCTTGACGTACTGCGCCGAAGCGTCGAAGTCCGGGCCGAATTTCTCACCGAATTCTTTCAAAAACGCCTGCTCGACTGGTGCGGTAAACAGGCTTTCAGGCTTGAGTCCCTGATAAATATCCTGAGCAAAAGCATGGGCGGAAAGCAGGAAGAAGGTGAGGAGGATATTGAGAGGTTTCATATTCTTTTTTTGATCTCAGGCTGTTTATAGTTCCATGTGAAGACTGGCTCACCCAAAAGCTGCCCCGTTGTCAGGGGTTCCGGGTCCGCCGTACCGTGTGTCCATTGGTGCTGAGGTGGTGAGACGGAACGTCGGGCCCGCCCATACGTAAAATTTTTCAAAACCCTA
>JAJAZB010000098.1 GCA_026785975.1 Cytophagaceae bacterium
CCCTCAGGGCCTAACCGCACCACTTTGTTTTTGTAAAAAGAGACGTTGAAATCGGTCGTCCACTCGATGGTTTTGGCCAGGTTCAGGGAACTGAGCGTGAACTCCCAACCCGTATTTCTAACCTCACCAATGTTGCGCAGCGAACGGCTGAATCCGGTAATGTCCGGGACGTTTACGTTCAGCAGCAAATCCACGTTTTTCGACCGAAAGTGATCGACCGTCAGGCTTCCGGCGTTTAAAAAAACTCGCATCGACGCCCACGTTGACCTGCTGCTGGGTTTCCCAGGTCAAATTCGGATTGGCAATCCGGCCGGGTGCGTACCCACCAATGGCGACGCCCCCCAGGGTGTATTTCTCGTAATTGATGGTGGCGATGTGGTCGTAGTTACCAATGTTGTTGTTACCGGTTTTGCCGTAACTGGTGCGGAGTTTGAACTCGCTCAGGAAAGCGATATTCTTCAAAAACGGCTCGTCAGAAACGCGCCAGGCCAGGGCCACCGACGGGAAAACGCCCCACTTTTTGTTGGCCCCAAACCGCGACCACAAACCGCACGGCGTGGGTACAAAGGGGCTGGAAATATCGTTTGTAGAGCAGCTCGACGCCAAGTTCAGGATTCTGTTCCAACGTGCGCCGGATGAAGAATTCGTCGTTGTCGAAGGGCGGCGGCAGGTTTGGCGGCTCATCGCTGCTCTCGATTGCATTCAGAACAGGCCCGTTGGCGGGGGGCACCCCAAGTAAAATGTCTGCCATTTCGGTAAGTTAGTGGCCTTTACGTCGCCTTTCACCTCACAGACAAGTTTTCCCATCCTGACTACCTACGGGGCTGTTGAAATAATTTAGGTACTGGAGCAAAAGTTAGTGGATTATTGGTTACGGTTTGCCGCTTCGATTAGATTACTAACTGATTACCAGACTTTTACTCACTAATAACCCAATAACGTAGTAACGACTACTTAATTTTTAATCCTGTTTTCAAACAAAAAAACGCCATTTTTATTTGAAACAACAATTTCGGGTTTCCGGTCACCATTCAGGTCCTGCACTACAATATTGAGGCCCGCCCCCGAATCCGTGTCGATCACGTGCTCTTTCCAGTACGGCTCTTTTCCGGGGCTAAATTCCAACCACAACAACAGGGCCGGATCACTGTCGCCGGGGTCCCGACCGTGGTGGGCCAGGAATCGTTTCCCGGTGATGTACTCAGCCCGGCCGTCCCCGTTCAGATCGGCCATGATGGACGAATGAGTCTGGGCCGTGGTGCTGCTCATCAAGTGGGTTTTGAAGTTTAGTTTACCCTGCTCCTCCACCTGTTCATGCCACCAGACGCCCAGGGCGTGCGCCGAAGCACTGACGACGTCATTTTTGCCGTCCCCATTTACGTCCAGAACCTGCATGTGCGAGCAGGGTTCGCCTAGATTGGCCGGGTGAAATACCCAGTTACCGGCTTTGTTGTCGGGGGTTCCTTCAAACCAGCCTTCCCGAACCACGATGTCGTTTAGCCCGTCCTTGTTCACGTCGCCGTAGCCGATCCCGTGGGCAAAAGTCCCGGTTCCGGGAACATTTTCCTGACTCAGAGCAAAGCGTTTCCACTGCGTATCGCCGGGTTTCACCGGTGCCCTCAACCAGATCATTTGTTTCTTGTCCTTGTCCCCGCAAAGGATGTCGAGGCGGCCATCGCCGTCCAGATCAACAAACCCCGGCGATTCGTTGGCGATGCCCACCGAATCGGCAATGACGTGTTTTTTCCATTGACCCGGTCCATTTTTTGGGTTCTCGAACCAGAAGCCGGGCTTTCCGGGAAAGTCAATAATCACGACGTCGTCCCAGCCGTCCAGGTTCACATCCATTCCCAGGTTCAGGAACGAATTGCTGTATTCCTTTCGCGGATCAAACGACCGGGAAGGGGCCATTTCGTGGCGGGTCCAGGCAGGGGCTTCAAACCAGTAGTACCCGGCGATGATGTCCAATCGCCCATCCCGGTTCAGATCGGCCACGGCGACGCCTTCCGAGATGAAATCGCCGGTGAGTTTCGTTTTTTTAAATCCGGTCGACGGGGTGGCCAGTTCCGGCTGACTGTACGAAACGGTGATTGAGAAACAGAAAATCAGAATCCCGCTCAAAATGCGTCGGCCATTGGTAGTGATTTTGGTATTCATGTTGACCGGATCGGTTTAGGGTAGAGATTTCGTCCCAACGTTTAGAAGCTGTTTGAGTTAATCTTTAGGACTGCAAAAGGTGCTTTTCATCCAGAATAGGTGGGGGAAAATCCTCATTTAGCGCGGCTAAACCGCGCGGCGGACCGTTCCGGTTTTTCCCCACCTATTCTGGATGAAAACCCCTCATTTTCGTTTCCAAAATTTAACTCAAACAGCTTCTTAAAGACTACTGAAAATGTTATTAGCGTAACCGCGCGGCGTACGCCGACACTTGGTAAAGCATAGTTTTTCAGATCGTTTGTTACTTTTCCAGCACCTTGCCGATTAGCATTTGGTGCTCGTGGTTTTGTTGCGAATGGACTCTACCCAATCGCTGCTTCAAGTCTTCCAGCAATTTTTTGGAATCATCCGTACCGATGGCCCCCACGCGTTGAATGGTGTAGGGCAGCATTTTGGGAAATTTTGCTTTCCCGGCCAGTTGGAGCGCGCGTTTCGCGTCCAGTGTGGCCAGGGGTTCGGCGGCGTACCAAAGCATTAGCGGCAGGTTGTGATCCGCCGTATCCACGGATTTCTGCACGAGCGCATCCAGCACTTCCCATCGCTGCCCCGGTTCCAACCGGAGCAGGGCCGATGCCAGGTAGAGGCGAACCAGCGCGGACGTATCCTTTTGCGCCATCCCAGCAAAGCGGTTCAGGGTTTGGGGGGAAACGGCCTTGTTTTCCGCCAGTAGCTGAACGGCCCAGCTTCGGACGTATTCATTTTCGTGGGCCAGTAAATCCGTCAACTCGTTCTCGCCAAGGCCCCTGGTTACGTGCAGCGTCCACAACGCTCGTAGTTTGCGGGTGGCGTCCGGGTGTTTAGCCAGCATTTCTTTCAATGCTCTGTGGACTTTTTTATTCGGGCCGCGTTCCTGCAAAATCGTTCGGGCCTGCCTCACGTACCATTCGTTGGTGTGTAGCTGGTAACTGACCAGTTCCATATCCGAGGCTTTCGCCAAATCGACCTGCACCCACTTATCATTTTCATGAGTGATCTTGAAAATCCGTCCCATGGTTTTGTTGTGAACATCCGGGTTGGGGCTGTGGCATTGGTTCTTGTCGTACCAGTCGATGGCGTAAACGGAACCGCTCGGGTCGTATTTAAAATTAAGCCACTGCGACCAGGCATCGTTCATGGCCAGGAAATCAGTTTTGTGGGTGGCCGAATACCCCGACCCCGATCGGGTCAAATGATCGATGTTCAATTTGGCTCCGTTGATGTTGTTCATAAAAAGATCGTTGCGGTATTCCTTCGGCCAGGAATCCCCGCCCAGGTAGATCATCGCCCCGGCGTGGGCGTGGCCGCCGCCTTTGGCTCCCGACCGAAAATTTCCCGCGTGAGGGCCGCGTTTCCCCACCCAGTGGACGTGATCGGCGATGGTTTTGATGTCATCGTAGGTGTAGGGGTTGAAATGCTTCCCGGCCTGCCGGAAGTAGCGCGCCCCCTGAATGACGTGGTACAGGTGCGGAATCACGCAAGCGGTAATGAACGGATGGCCGTAGTCGTTGAAGTCGATCCCCCAGGGATTGCTGGACCCTTCGGCAAACACCTCAAACTGATGCCTCGTGGGATGATACCGCCAGACTCCGGCATTAATCTTCGTCCGTTGTTGGTCGGTAGCACCCGGCTTGCCGACGTTGGAATGGGTAAATATCCCGTGGGTGCCGTACAGCCAACCGTCAGGCCCCCACCGCAGGTTATTGAGTACTTCGTGGGTATCCTGGGTACCCCAGCCATCGAGCAGTTTTTGGGGCGGACCGGCGGGCTTATCGGTTTTGGCATCGATTGGAATAAATAAAAGGTACGGGGCAGCCCCGAGCCACACCCCGCCCAGGCCCACCTCGATACCGCTAACCAGGTTTAGCCCCTCCGCAAAGACCTTTCTCTTGTCCAGGGTTCCATCGCCATTGGTGTCTTCAAAAATCAGAATGCGGTCCCGGCCTTGTCCTTCCGGCGCGGGCACGGGATAGGTATGCCCTTCAACCACCCAAAGCCGACCACGTGAGTCGATGGTGAAACTGATCGGACGGATAATATCCGGTTCGGCGGCGGCGAGTGTAATCTTAAACCCGGTTGGTGGGGTCATCGCCTGGGCCGCTTCCATCCCGGAAAGCCCAGCGTGAAGCACGGCATCCAGGGGTGGAAGAACGATAATGTCGTTTTGTTTGAGTTCGTTGGGAAACTCGGGCCGACTGGGGTAGAAGAGAAATTCGTCAAAATTGAGGTGCGCCCATTTATCATTGGCGATGTAGGGAATCTGGGAAATGCCGGTTTCCTTGTCGATCAGCCGGATGAAAATTTCCTGGTTTAAATACGGTTGCAGATCCACCACGACCGGCTGAAGAGTGGCCCGACCCTGCCCGGTGCTTTGAAAAATGACCTGCTCCGTCCCGGCCAATGCGAGTTCTACGCGCGTATCGAGCAACGCACCCCCCGAAACCCGGAAGGCGGCAAAGGGCTGGGTGACCCGGAAGGGTACGGAGGTTAAAGTCCCGGTAAGTTTATGATTTGTCGTTCCGCCGCTGCTCAGAAAATACTTGCCTTCAAAGCCGATGTGCAGCTCTTTGGCGTGAACCGGGGAAGGATCTTCGGTGAAAAGCGGACTGGCAAACGCATCGCCGGTGGCGGTCCAGTCCTGAAGGGTACCCGTCTCGAAATTCAGGTTTACCGCTTGCCCGTTCTTCATCGGCACCCGTCCGGCAACCGTCGTATTCGAGATGATTCCTTCCACTACCTCAACGCTTCCGACCATCCCGGCAGCCCGGTGCCCCGGCACCGAACAGAAATACGTATCGCTTTGCCCGGCCTTGAATATGATGCTGGCGCTGGTTCCTTTTTCCAGGATCACCTTGCTTTTGATCCCGAGTTTTTCCAGAGCAATGTCGTGCGTCATCAGCTCGCCGTTGGTGATCGTAATGCGGACCCGCTCGCCTTTGTTGGCCCGCAACGTGGGGTTGCGGGAGCCATCCTTGCCAAAATAACCCAGCATGGTCGCTTCCAGCGCGTAATCCCGGTCAACCCGCGCGGTATCCTGAGTTGGTTGCATTCTGGCGGACCGTGCCGTGCCGTGCGTTTCGGGTAGGAAGAAAATAACAAGGAGCAGTGGTACGAGCAAACGGAATCGGCGCATGGGAATAGGTCGGAAGGGTTAGAGAATACTCATGTTAAAATTAGGAAAAAATCTACCGTCGCCAACTTATTGGGTAGTGCTAAAAAAGCAAGGATGGTCAGGATAGGACCACCGGGACGCAATTTTGGGCCGCTAAAATCAAACGACTTTTCCCGTTCCCGCTTCTCCAAAACCGCTTCCAGGGAACTTCGCGGGTATTGGCGTAAACACGATTTCGGTGCTTTAAAAAACAAAAGAAAATAATAAAATTCTGCAAAATTACTTGCACTTAAACGATTAAGCCTATATTTGGTCGTTGATGTTGCCCCCTATTTTCTACGGGTGCAACGCGTTTTAAACGGGATATTCATAGGCCGTATGAGTAAAGGAAAAGTGTCTTTGAAAGATATAGCCCAAACAGCGGGTGTTTCCACGGCCCTGGTGTCTTACGTCCTGAACGGGAAAGAAAAAGAGAGTCGGGTTGGGCAGGAAATTGCCGTCAGAATCCGGCAAATCGCCAATGAATTGAATTACCAGCCGAACTACCTGGCTAAAAGTTTACGAAGCGGGAAAACTCAGACCATTGGCCTGATTATCGCGGATATATCCAATCCTTTTTTTGCCAACATTGCCCGGATCGTTGAAGATGAAGCCAAGAGAAACGGCTACACCGTCATCATCGGAAGCTCCGATGAAAATCCCGACAAGTCCTGGGATCTGATCAAGGTGTTTCTTACCCGACAGGTCGATGGGTTCATCATCGTCTCCTCGGAAAACTCGGAAGAACAGGTTCATTTCCTGAAAGAAAGAAACGCCCCATTTGTCCTGTTGGACCGCCACTTTCCGGAGATTCAAACTGATTTTGTTTCGCTGAACAATTATAAAGCCGCCTACGAAGCGGGTTCGCATTTGATTGAACGCGGGTACACGAGTATCGGGCTGATCGCCTACAAATCCCGGCTTTTTCACATGCAGGAACGGATTCGGGGGTACCTGCACTCGCTACGGGACAACGCCATTGCATTCCGGCCAACGTGGTTGAAAGAAGTCAGCTTCCAATCGATCGACCAGGAAGTCAAGGCGGGTATCGACGAGATGCTGGCTTCGGAGCAAGCCGTGGAAGCCCTGATTTTCGCTACGTACCGGATCGCGATCAGCGGGCTGAAATACATCAATGCGCTGGGCCTGAACGTGCCGGATGATTTGGCCATCGTCAGTTTTGGCCAGGCCGAAGCCTTCGATCTCCATTATTGCCCCATCACGTATTTGGAACAGCCCATGGAGGACTTAGGAAAAACGGCAGTCGGCCTATTGGTCAATAAATTAGAAAACCACCAGGAAGAACCAAAACAAGTGCTGATGGAAGCCCGATTGATTGCCCGGGATTCATCCAGATTGAAAGTATTGGTTTCCTGAACCGACTTGATTTGGCCAATTGCCTGGTCATTAAAATGGATTATTTCTTTAACACCAACCCAACCGCAACCGTATGCAACGAAGAAATTTCCTAAAATCGGCGGTGATCGGATCGACCGCCGTCCTGACGGGCTTTCCCTTTTCTGACGCGGAGGCCGTTCCCAAATTAAAGATTACCAAAATCCGGTACTACAGCGCACCGGGCTACAACAAGCCCCTTTTCAATCAGGCCCGTGGCATTGTCGAAATCGAAACCGACGGCGGCATCACCGGCATCGGCGAGGGCGGCTCCCGAGACATGATCGAGCAGTGCGCCCAGATGATGATTGGTGAAAACCCCTTCCGCATCGAGCACATCTGGCAGAATCTCTACAGGGGGATGTTCTACCCGCCCGGCCGGGAAAAACTACACGCCCAGGGCGCCCTCGACATGGCCCTGTGGGATCTTAAAGGCAAGGCATTGGGCGTACCCGTGTACGAATTGCTCGGCGGCGCTACCCGCGAGTACATAGAATGTTACGCCACCGGTTTTCGGGCCTCGAAGGCAAAAACGGATGAAGAACGGGCCAGGGATTGCATCGAGGCCGGTTTGCGGTCTTACCGGATCGGCCCGACGGGCGGCAGTGGAGCCGATCCGTTTGACTTTTACGACAACGCGAAGAAAACGATTGAGTTCTGCAAACGAATCGACGCGGCCGTCGGCGGGGGCGGCAAATGGGCGGTGGATCTGCATACCCGCTTCGATACCACCGAAGGCTTGAAGATTTGCCGTGCTCTCGAAGATACCGAGCCGTACTTCGTCGAAGATATTGTCCGGTCGGAAAACCAGGAAGTTTACAAAACGGTGCGGGCACTCACCACCGTACCCATCGCCGTTGGCGAGCAGTTTGGGGACCGCTGGGATACCAACAACCTCATCGAGCAGCACCTGATCGACTACACCCGCGTGACGGTACCCAACTGCGGGGGAATCTCCGAATTCAAAAAACTGGCCTCCATGTGCGAAACGCACTACGTGGGCATGATTCCGCACTTCACCGGGCCGCTGGCCGTGGCTACGCTGGTTCACGTACTGGGGTCGAGTAGCCCAACCCGTTGCCTGATGGAACTGGCCGGGGGCGAACCCGAACGCCCGCCTTATTTCAACGAAGATTTGGTTAATTTCAAAAACGGCAAATTGTACCTGAATCCTGAGCCAGGTTTGGGGGTGAAGTTTGATTCAAAAAAGGCCACGTTCGTCCTGGAGGTAACCGCCAACACGAAGTTCCCGCACCCCATTCTGAAAAGCCCGGACGGGGCCATTCACAACTGGTAAGTCGAGTGCATTTCCTGAGTATCACGCTTAATTAGTTCTAAACCATGAAAAGACTTGTAAACGTACTTGTTGCCCTCCTGCTCCTGGGTCAGGGCCACGGCTTTGCCCAAACCAACCGGCTGACCGGTAAAGTCACCGGCTCGGACAATCAGGGATTGCCCGGCGTGAATGTTTTGCTCAGCGGTACGTCGGTGGGCACGGCCACCGACGCCTCGGGCAACTACGCGATCAATGCGCCGACGAACGGCTCGCTGGTTTTTTCGTACGTCAGCTACGCCAGCCAAACGATTCCGGTCAATAATCGCACGGTCATCAACGTGCAGTTGGTCGAGAATTCGGAAGGCATCGGTGAAGTCGTCGTCACGGCGTTGGGCATCAGGAGAGAAACCAAAACGCTGGGGTACGCCACGGCTACGGTCAATGCCGAACAGATTTCCGTAAATCGCACACCCAATTTTATGAGCGGATTACAGGGGAAAATGGCCGGCGTGAATATCACTACGATGGGAACGGGTCCCGCCGGAACCGCCAAAATCCGCATCCGGGGGCAGTCGTCGTTCAGCGGACAAAATAACCCACTGATTGTGGTCAACGGCGTACCGATCGACAACTCCAACTACTCCCTCGGTGGCGATTTCGGCACCCGGGCCGCCAACAGTTCGGACGGGGGTGACGGACTGAGCAGCATCAACCCCGACGACATCGAAACCATGACCGTGCTGAAAGGGGCCACGGCGGCCGCGCTCTACGGCTCCCGCGCCAAAGACGGGGTGGTGATGATTACGACCAAAAGCGGGGGTACGGGCAAGGGTTTCGGCGTGACCTACAACGCCAACTTCACCACCGACGCCCCGCTCGACTTCACTGATTTTCAGTACGAATACGGGCAGGGTGAAGGCGGCAAGCGCCCCACCACCCCCAACCCGACATCGGGCGTGTGGAGTTTTGGGGAGAAATTCCAGCCGGGCATGACGCAGATTCTGTTCGACAATAAAACCTACCCCTACGAGCCGGTATACAACCGGGTAAAAAAATTCTACCGGGTTGGCAGCAACTTCACGAATACCGTAACCGTATCCAACAACGGGCCAAACGGCGGGTTCAGCCTTTCGCTCGGCAACACCGACAACAAGGGCATCATGGCAAACAACACCTTCAACCGCAAGGTGCTCAACTTAGGGTTTAGCCAGAACATAACCCGCAAACTCACGGTTTCGGGAAACCTCAACTACTCGAAGGAGGCCAACGTGAACCCGCCCCAACTCAACACCCAGGATTTTTCGGTGGCAACGGTGATTTTCACGCTGGCCAACTCCATGCCCTTCGAGGCCCTGCGGGAAAACCAGACCCTGCCCAACGGCGATGAGTTTACGTTCTCGCGCTTTTTGGTCCGCAACAACCCGTACTATTCGATGAACAAACACGTCGAAAACATTACGCGCGACCGGCTGTTTGGCAACGTTGCCCTCAAGTACCAGTTCACCGACTGGCTGTATGTGCAGGGCCGGCTCGCGCAGGATTCGTACGTGCGTAACCAGGACTACAATATTCCCAATGGCTACGCGCCCATTCCCCGGGCACCCGTCGGCTTCGTAAACGGTTCGTACACCCAGGACGTCCGGCAGAATGTGGAAAGAAATCTGGATTTCATTCTGGGGGCCAACAAAACCTTCGGAAAAATCGGCGTGGACATCACCCTGGGCGGTAACCAGCGTTACGCCCGCAATGACTACAACAGCGTAACGGTGCAGGACTTCGTGCAACCGGGGCTGTACACGGTGGCCAATGGCCGGATCAAAAACCCGATATATGGCCTGTCGGAGAAGAAAATCAACTCGCTGTTCGGGGCCGCTACGATTTCCTACAAGGAATTCCTGTACCTGAGCGCCACGGCCCGCAACGACTGGTTTTCGACGCTGGCCCCTTCCAACCGCAGTATTCTGTACCCCTCGGTTACCGGCAGCTTCGTGTTTTCGCAGGCGTTCGACAACCTGCCCGGCTGGCTATCGTTCGGGAAGTTGCGGGCGGCTTACGCCCAGGTGGGTTCGGACAACGTAAACCCGTATTCCAACGCGCTCTACTACGCCGTCGACAACAACTCGTTTCCCAATCCCTCGGGCCAGCTTGTTCCCGTGGGCGGTATCAACGCGAGCGTGGTTCCGAACAAAAACCTGCGCCCGCTCCGCATTCAGGAAGCCGAAGTGGGCCTGGAGTTGAAGTTGTTTCAGAACAAAATTGGATTCGATTTTACGTACTACCACAAAACGACGGACGACCAGATTCTGGCCGCTCAGATTTCCGATGCTTCCTCCTACACCAGCAAGCTGATCAACGTGGGCCGGAGTATGAATCAGGGCCTTGAAATGCTGCTGACGGTCTCGCCCGTAACGACAAAATCGTTTCGCTGGGATGTTAGCGCCAACGTTTCCTACAACACCTCGAAGGTGCTGCGACTGGGTTTGTCGCCAAATGATACCGTGATCACGGTCGGCGGGGGCGGGGGCCGGGTGCTCAATCAGGTCGTGGGTAAGCCCATCGGGCAATTGTACACCTTCAAGTACCTGCGCGATGCCCAGGGCCGTCAGGTGTTCGACGCCAAAAGTGGGATGCCTCTGCGCAACAACGTGCTGCAAAACGTGGGCAACGCCCTGCCCACCTACTTTGGCGGCATCACCAACACGTTCACCTACCGGGGCATATCGCTCTCCGCGCTAATTGATTTCAAACTCGGCCACAAAATGATTGCCGGACGTAACATCAATTACATGCGCCACGGTTTGTCGAAACGGACGCTGCCGGGCCGGGCCGAGGGGTTTGTGATTGGCAATGGGGTAAATCCCAACGGGGAAATCAACAAAACCCAAACGGCGGTGCAGCCCTTCTACGAATCCATCAATCCGCTGGGCATCAACGAAGATTTTGTGGCTAACGCCGGATTCTGGAAGCTGCGGCAGATTACGCTGGGCTATGATTTTAGTAAACTCTTTTCCCAACGGTCATTCATCAAGGGATTGAGCCTGAATGCCGTCGCCAGCAACGTGCTGGTGATTAAGAAGTGGACCGAAAACATGGACCCTGAAGAAGCGCTGGTTTCTTCGGACAATGCCGTTGGGCTGGATTTCTGGCCGGGGCTGCCGCCCACCCGCAGTGTAGGCTTCAATCTGAACGTTCGCTTTTGATCAAAAACTAAAAACCTGTCAATATCATGAAAATGAATCTGAAATACCCGCTTGCCCTACTGCTCTCGCTGAGCGTGTTTTCCGGCTGCGACAAGGGGTTTGACGAGGTCAATATCAACAAGGTAGACCCGACCTCGCTGGCTCCATCGCTGGTGCTGAACAAGGCAATCATCAGCACCACCTACCTCGACGGAGGTTCCACGCTGGGTATGCTGACTTATCACTTCGGCATTGTGCAGCAGATCATCACGCCCTACGGAAGTTCGCTGTCGGGGGGGAATTACGACCAGGTCAACAACGGCAACACCCCGCTGGTCTGGGTGAATTTCTACCGCAACGTGCTCAAGCAATTGGTGGCGGTGCTGGAACAGACCAAAGCCGATCCGCTGCAATCCAACACCTACAACGTGGCCCGGATCTGGAAAGCCTACGCCTTCATGATTCTGACCGACACCTACGGGGACATTCCCTATTTTGAAGCGGGGCAGGGGTACACCACGGAGATCATCACGCCCAAGTACGACCCGCAGCAGGCAATTTACAAGGATATTCTGAAGGAGTTCGACGAAGCATCCGCTGCCCTGACCACCGCCCAAGCCCCGGTCGTTACCGACATTTTGTACGGTGGCGCCGTGGCTAAGTGGAAAAAGCTGGGCTATTCCTTCATGCTCAGGGCCGCCATGCGCCTGACCAAAGTTGATCCGGCTATGGCCGAAACCTACGTGAAAAAGGCCGTAGCGGGTGGTCTGCTCCAGGCCAACACCGATAATTCGGTGATCCGGCACACGGCCATTTACAACAACTACATTGCCAACCACCTGGCCGCGCGCGAGAAGACCAACTTCTACCTCACGGCCCCGTTTGTGAATTATTTGAAAGAAAACAACGACCCGCGTTTGCCGGTTTTCGCCGTGCGGTACGTGGGGGCCAAGGGCGGGCCGGAACAAACTGCCGCGCGGGCCTCCTCCGACCCTAAAGTGCAGGTGGGGATGCCGATGGGCTACAACGACGTCACGATTACGACGGTGTTGCAGCAAAATGGCGTGGCCAGCCTGTGGGATTTTTCGCAGGTAAATCTAAGCACGGTGCTCAAATTAGACGCGCCCGAATTCCACATTACCTACGCCCAGGTTCAGCTACTGCTGGCCGAAGCAGCTACTCGCGGATGGGTGTCAGGCACGGCGGCTGACTATTTTGCCAGGGGCATCCGGGGCAATCTTGAGCAAATGGCGCAGTACGGGGCGGCCATTCCGGAGACCGCCATCAAAGCCTACCTGGATACTCACCCGTTGGACGCTGGCAAGGCACTCGAACAAATCAATACCCAATACTGGGTAGCCACGTTCCTGGATGGTAACGAGTCGTTTGCCAACTTCCGGCGCAGTGGCTTTCCGACGTTGAAGAAAAACCCCTACCCCGGCTCGGAGGTAAAAGGCGATTTCATTCGCCGGTTACTGTATCCTGACAGTGAAATCGTGGTCAATTCGGGAAACCTGAACGAGGCCATCAAACGGCAGGGACCCAACGACCTGGACACGCGGGTTTGGTGGGATAAAAAGTAAGGGTTCTTGTTGCGCTAACCAGATCCCGGTTTCGACCACGCAGCCCGGTTAGCGCAACAAAAACGTCCGATTGAAAACACACTTAACTTTCTAAACTGAAATCTTTTTCATGAATACGAACGATCAAAGTCGCCGTGATACGCTGAAAATGCTGGGCTTCGGCTCCTCCGCCGGTGTGTTGGGGCTGTTTGGCGGAATTTCTACCGCCGAAGCCCGCGAACAACAGGGCACGCCCCAATATGCCAGAGGGCTGGCCCCGGTCAAAATCAAGAGCGTAAAAGCCATTGCCACCGCCCCGCAAGGTTCCAATTTGATTGTGGTGAAGGTGGAAACCACCGAGCCGGGACTCTACGGCTTGGGCTGCGCGACCTTCACGCAGCGGGCAGCGGCCGTGGTGGTGGCCATCAACAGTTACCTCAACGATTTCTGCATCGGTAAGGACGTCGACAACATCGAAGATATGTGGCAATCGGCCTACGTCAGTTCGTACTGGCGCAACGGCCCCGTGCTCAACAATGCCCTGAGCGGCCTGGACGAGGCGTTGTGGGACATCAAAGGCAAGCGGGCCGGGATGCCGGTCTACCAACTGCTGGGGGGTAAAGCCCG
>JAJAZB010000099.1 GCA_026785975.1 Cytophagaceae bacterium
ACGGCAATACCCGGCCCGCGCGGGGGTATAACTGGCTTTTTTTTTTTATCAAAACGTTTGACACACTCACCCTGTCGAAGTGCCATACCCACGCCACTTCGACAGGCTCAGTGTGACAAACTTTTTCATAAAAAAAAACAGCCAGTTCTACCCCCGCGAGGCCAGGTAATTGCCGTAGCCCACAATCATCGTCGAAACAATGACGGTGCCCACACCGAGCAGCATCACCCGGAACGTCCGTTTGCTGACGCCTTGCCATTCGCCAAAATAAATGCCCCAGACGTTGGAAACGATGATGATGAAGGCCATGTGGAAGGTCCAACTGGTGAAGTCGTAGCGGCCCATCTGGCTCGAACCCATGCCGTAAAAGAAGAATTGCAAATACCAGGTGGTGCCCGCCAGCGCGGCAAACAGGTAATTGCGGCGCAGTGGGGTGGAGGTATCGGTGTAGTCGCCAAAACTGCGGTTGCGGGCGTTGAGGTACAAACACCAGATCAGGTTGGTGGTCAGGCCACCGAGTAGAATCACGACCAGCACGATGTTGTTTTGCCAGAGCGGGTTCACGCCGCGCTCCACCGCCAGCCGGGCAATGGGTTTGCCCGCCACGTAACCGAACGACATACACGCACTCATGACGCCCGAAAACGTAGCCACCAACAGACCTCTGGGCAGGTTGAATTCGGAAATACTGGCTTGCTGCTGTTCCTTGGTTAGTTCCCGGTCTTTGTAAATACCCGCCCGACCACAAATGGCGATGCCCCCGAGACAAACCGCCACACCCGCCAGCGTCCAAAGCCCCGAAGTCGTGGCCAGCAACGACGTGAACGTAACATTGCCGCTGGTGCCCGTACCGAACAAATCTTCGTAGATCGGTGGAATCAAGGTGCCAAACGCCGAGCAGAAACCGAGCACTACGGCCATGCCCAGCGACAAACCCAGGTAGCGCATACTCAACCCGAACGTGAGGCCCCCGATGCCCCAGAGCAAGCCCATAAAATACGACCAACCCAACGCCGAAGCGGGGGATTCGCGCAGAATGCTCACAAAATCAGGCACGGTGAGCCAGGCCGCCAGCGGCGGAACGATAAGCCAGGAAAACAGCCCACCAACAATCCAGTAACTTTCCCAGGACCAACGCTTGACTTCTTTGAAGGGAATGTAAAAACTACCGGAGGCAAAACCACCGACAAAATGCAGGAAAACGCCTAAGAGGACAGACACGAAGAATTGGGTTTAGAGGAAAAGTGGGTAGGTAATTTTTGCTAAAAAACGCACAGGGACTTAAATCGGGCGACCTGTGCTGTCGGATAATATTTTTTTGTCATCCCGACGTTAGGAGGGACCTTGTATTCGCCCGCCACCCAGCAAGGTCCCTCCTAACGTCGGGATGACAAAAGTAAGTTTAGCAGTCATTCACACCGACTTTCGCACGATCAACCGAAAGGGATTTTCCAGATGTTCCGTCGAATTGTCCATCACCAACCGGGCCGCCGTTTGCCCCATTTTCTGGAAATCCGTCGAAATTACCGTGATGCCGTCCAGGATGATTTCTTTCAGCGGCGTTTCGTTGTACGACAAAATGCCCAGTTCGTCGCCCACCCGCAACCCGCTCGCCTTCACCCGTTTGATGAGCATCACCAAATCGTCTTCCATCAGGTTGATGTAGAGTTCGCCCGCCGCCAGGGGTTCGGTCGTCACGTCGCTGATGATTTTATAGGCAAAGCCGTATTCCGTGCAGAATTTCTGAAACCCAATCATGATTTCCTTGGCGTGATAGCTGTACGACGGGAAAATCAATTTGAGCACCTGATATTTTCGCAACAAGTCTTCCGCTTCGATCAGGGAATTGAAGAGGTCTTTTTCAAAATTTTCGTACACGGCGGCGTACTCGCCCGTGATGCCCGGCACGAGTTTGTCCAGAATGATGAGTTTCTCTTTGGGCAATTGGTTGAGTACGTCGATAGCCCGCTCGCCGCCCTCCAGAAAATGGGCGATGATGACGTAGTGCGTGTAGGTGCCATCCTGCCCCTCGATGAGTTCGCGGAAAAGGCGGAAGTTGTTGTTGTAGACGTAAAAATCAATGGCTACGTCGTCGCCCAGGGTTTCGACGAAGGCATCGTAAATGATTTTTTTGTGAGGACTCAACTTATTGAACAACAAAAAGATACGCCGTTTTTGCCGGTAATGTACACTCTTGATGTAGAATCCTTTGCCGGGCACTGAATCCAGAATACCCAGGGTTTTGAGGTACTTGTAGGCTTTCTCGGCGGTATCGCGCGAAATGTCGAAGAGCATCGAAAGTTCATTGATCGAGGGCAGCACCTCGTTGAGTTTGATAGTGCCCCGCTCGATGCCCGTCAGCACCGAATTGACGATTTGTTTATACTTGGGCGTCGTCGAATATTCGTCAATCTTGATTTTATCGAGAATTTGTCGGACGGTGTTGCGCATCGTGTTGATCGTGGGTTCAGCGGGAATATCCGGATGGATAGTTTTAGCAAAACTGGCACAATTCCGGGAAAATCTTTTTACGAACGAATGTAGCGTTGACAATTTTTGAAAAGTTGTCAACGCTAAATAAAGTTTCTGCAACAACCCGCGTCCTGTGCTGTACTATCCTGAAGTCGTGGGTATAACCAAATGCAAGCCCTACTTTTGTCGCTTAACCACCTCGAACGAATGCGTTGCCTCTTTTTGCTACTGCTTTTTCTGTCCATCCGGGTGCAGGCCCAAATCCCGGCGCCAGCCAAACTCCGTTGTGAGCAGGATGCTCGTCCGATGGGCCTCGAAGAGCGCCGCCCCCGCCTGAGTTGGCAACTCACGGCCACGAATCGGGGCGCGCGACAAACGGCGTACCAAATCCTGGTTGCCACCGACGAAAAGGATCTGGCGCAAAATAAAGGCGATGTTTGGGATTCGGGAAAAGTCACGTCCGACCAATCCGTTTTTGTCGACTACGCCGGAAAATCCCTCGAAAGCCGCAAGGCGTATTTCTGGAAAGTGAAAGTCTGGAACGAAAAAGGCCAGCCTTCTGCCTGGTCGTCGCCCGCTTCGTGGGAAATGGCGCTGCTGGATAAAAACGATTGGAAAGCCGACTGGATCGGCATGGCGGGGATCGTGGGTAAACCACCCCGCTCGGTGCAGGTTCGTAAATCGTTCATAATCAGCCGACAACCCATCCGGGCGCGGGCGTACGTGACGGGTTTGGGGGCGTACGTGCTGCAACTCAACGGGCAGAAAGTGGGTAGCGATTATTTAGCACCCGGCTGGACCGACTACCTCAAGAAGATTTTTTACCAAACCTACGACGTGACGTCGATGGTAAAAATGGGCGAAAATAGCCTGGATGGGTTCATCGGCAACGGCTGGTGGAGCGGTGGTTTGGGCTGGACGGGCGGTGCCCGGTACTCCGAAGGCCCCGTGCGGATGAAGGGCCAGTTGGTACTCGATTACGCCGACGGCACCAGTGAAATCATCGCCACCGACGGGTCATGGAAAGCGCGGCTTTCGCCGGTTCTGGAAAACTCGATGTACCACGGCGAAACCTACGACGCCCGCCTGGAGGCCAAAGGCGACGAGTCGGATGCCTGGGTAAATGCCTCGCTGCTCAACAACGCCAGCAACCCGACCTCGCTGTTTAGCCCTGCGTTTCAAGCCAACCAGGCCGAGGCCGCCGGGACGTTCAGCACGGCCAATCTGCAACTCGTCGCCGAGCAGGGGCCACCCATCCGGCTCACCGAAACCCGTAAACCGCTCAGCATCACCGAACCCAAGCCGGGGCACTACGTCTTGGATTTTGGCCAAAATTTTGCCGGAATCCTGCGTTTAAACTTGACGAAAACCGGTTCTGGTCAGAAAATTACGATGCGGTTTGCTGAACTCCTCCACGACGACGGTACCGTGGCCCAGGAAAACCTGCGCAGCGCCGAGGCCACCGACCGGTACATTTGCCGGGGCGGGGCCACCGAAGAATGGGAGCCGATGTTTGTCTACCACGGGTTTCGCTACGTGGAGGTAACTGGTCTCGGTGCCAAGCCGGACACCGAAACCTTCACCGGAAAAGTCATCCACACCGATACTCCGCCGATGGGCAGTTTTACGGCATCCAACGAACTGCTAAACCGAATTTACCAGAATTGCCGCTGGACGCTCCGCAGCAATTCCATGTCGGTACCCACCGATTGCCCCCAGCGCGACGAACGCCTCGGCTGGATGGGTGACGCGCAGATTTTCGCCCCGACTGGCGCGTACCTGATGGACATCAACGGGTTTTTTGGTAAATGGGTCCGCGACATCGCCGACTCCCAGCATCCGAGCGGGTACGTGTACGACGTTAATCCGAAAATGGTCGTGGGGGGGCCTTCCAAGCCCGCCTGGGGCGATGCCGTTACGGTGGTACCGTGGGTATTGTACCAGTTTTACGGCGACAAACGAGTACTCGAAACCAACTACCCGGCGATGCAGAAGTGGGTGGATTACCTCAACAACCACCCCTCAACGCAGAAAACTGGCCTCTATTATTTTGCCAACGATACCGAAACCTGGTTTGGCTACGGCGACTGGGTACCCGTTGCCCCCTCGCCGAGTAAGCCGATTGGTGGGGCCTACCAGGTGTATTCCAATCAGATCCTGGCCAACGCCGCCAACGTGTTGGGTAAGCCGGACGACGCGTTGAAATACGCCAACTTCGCCAAACAATACACCAAAAAATACAACGAAGTTTATTTCAAAGACCTCAACTACGAAGGCAAAACCCAAGCCGCTAACCTCCTGCCGCTTTCGCTGGGGCTGGTACCCGAGGGCATGAAAAGTCAGGTGATGAAAAACGTCGCCGACGATGTCAAAGCGCGCGATAATCACCTTTCAACCGGTTTTATCGCTTCGCAAATGTTGCTGCCCCGCCTGAGCGAAAACGGTTACCACGAACTGGCCTACCAGGCCGCCACCCAGAAAACCTACCCCAGCTGGGGCTACATGGCCGAAAAAGGCGCCACGACCATGTGGGAACTCTGGAACTCCGACAAGGAAAAACCCGAAGGTATGAACTCGCGCAATCACTTTTCGTACGGTTCGGTCGTGGAGTGGTACTTCGGGTATCTCGCCGGAATTCGCCCCGACCCGGCAGGGCCTGGCTTCAAGAAATTCATTCTTGCTCCCCAACCGGCCGGTGATTTGAAATTCGTGAAATCCACCTACCAGACGCCCTACGGGGAAGTGGTGTCGAACTGGGAAAAAACCGATGGCAAACTGAAGCTAACCGTGGCGATTCCGCCCAATTCGTCGGCCCGCGTGGTGCTGCCGCTGAGTGCCGGGCAATCGGCCAAACTGGACGGGAAGGCCGTGAAAGGCAAGGAAATGACGCTGGGGGCGGGGAAGTATGAGTTTGAGATTCGCTAAACGAGCGGGTTGAGCACCCGGTGCCCGAGGGTTTCGGCGATGGCGTTGAGTTGGTCGTCGGTCGAGACGAAGGTCCAGGCCGGGTCGCCAACCACCCGGAACGTGGCCAGGTGCAGGCTGTCGAGGGTGCGGAGTGGAAAGCGGCGTCCTTCCGTGCGGAGCAGGAATTCGGCTTCGGCCAGTATGTCGGGGGAGAGCAGGGAGATTTGGTAACGAGGCAGCGAGGCATCGAAATGATTAGATTGTAGCTCAAGGTCGTCGTCTGAGATAAGCAGGCTGCGGTGGAGTCGAAAGAGAGCGCTGAAAAACTTGATTCGGGCCAGTTCCGAAATCCAGCATTCGTTGCTCGTCTCGTCGATTAAAGAAAGCGCCACCGCCGAACCTGCTTCGGTTCGGTATTTTTTGAAAAGTGCGGAGGTATCAAAAAAATACGTCATAGCCGGTCTTCGCGCTCGCGGTGAAGGTCATCGGAAAGAGAAATGCCTTTCTTGTCAAAAAAATCCCGGATTTCCGCCGCCGCCGCAAGCGCTTCTTCGAAGCGGGCTGGGTCAGCCGGTCGCACATTTTGGTGCCGCACCTGGGGCAATAAGTTGGAGAGGCGAACCAGTTCGTCGTCCGAAAGGGCCTTGATTTCCTGAAGAATTTGTTCACGAAGTTCCATATCGACACAAATTTTTAAGTCCAAATTTAACGAAATGACCAAGACCTTCCAACACGTCAGCTACCTCTGGGACGACGCCGAAGCCGCCCGGCTCGCCGACGATGAAGTCGCGCTACTGATTTACCGCTCCAATCTGCTTGGAGCCGATCTCCGCCTGACTAATTACGGCGGTGGCAACACCTCCTGCAAACTCCCCGAAAAAGACCCGCTCACGGGTCAGCCTACGCCCGTGATGTGGGTGAAAGGCTCCGGCGGGGATTTGGGTACGCTCAAAAAATCGGGTCTGGCCGCCCTGTACATGGATCGGCTGCAGGCCCTGAAAAAGGTGTATCGCGGTCTGGAGCACGAGGATGAAATGGTCGCGCTGTTCAACCATTGCATTTTCGACCTCGACTCCAAAGCGCCCTCGATCGACACCCCCCTCCACGCCTTTTTGCCCTTCGCTCACATCGACCACCTGCACCCCGATGCGGCCATCGCCATCGCGGCGGCCAAAGACGGACGACGGATCAACGAGGAATTATTTGACGGGCAAATCGGCTGGGTCGATTGGCGGCGTCCGGGCTTTGAACTGGGCCTGGAACTGGAGCGCTGCCTGGCCGAAAATCCCGGCATTCGGGGCATTATGCTGGGTAGCCACGGGCTGTTCACCTGGGGCGATACGGCCTACGAAAGCTACGTCAACACGCTCGAAGTCATCGAGAAGTACTCGGAGTATTTGGAAGAAAACATCGGTAAAAAAGGCCCGATTTTCGGCGGACAAACGGTAGCTCCGACCTCCGGTCGGAGTACGCAGGCTGCCAAACTCGCCCCGGTTTTACGCGGCCTGTGCTCATCGTACACGCGCATGATTGGGCATTTCACCGACGACGACCGCGTCCTGGAATTCATCAACTCCAACGACCTCGACCGCCTGGCGCCGTTGGGGACGTCCTGCCCCGACCACTTTTTACGAACCAAAATTCGCCCCCTGGTGCTGGAAATAGCCCCCGATGCCGATTTGAGCGATGTAAAAACGCTGAAGGAAAAACTCACCCCGGCCTTTGAAGCGTATCGGGAAATGTATAAAACCTACTACGAAACCTGCAAACACCGTGACGACGGACCGCCCAATAGCCCCGCCATGCGCGACCCCAATCCGGTCGTGATTTTGTGGCCGGGTGTCGGGATGTTTACCTTCGCCAAAGACAAGCAAACCGCCCGCGTAGCCGCCGAATTTTACATCAACGCCATCAACGTGATGAAGGGAGCCGAGGCCGTCAGCGAGTACACGTCGCTGCCAGCGCAGGAGGCTTTCAACATTGAGTACTGGCTGCTCGAAGAGGCCAAATTGCAGCGGATGCCCAAGCCCAAACCGCTCTCCGGTAAAATCGCCCTCGTGACGGGCAGCGCGGGGGGTATCGGCAAGGCCATCGCCAAACGATTTGCCCAGGAAGGTGCCTGCGTGGTACTCAACGACAACGATAACGACCGCCTGAACGAGGCTAAAGCGGAATTTCTAAAAACCTTCGGAAAAGATACCTCGACCTCGATTGGGTTGGACGTAACCAGCGCCGAATCCATTCAGAACGCCTTTGATGCGGCGGCGTTGAACTTTGGCGGGATCGACATCGTGGTCAACTGTGCGGGCATCAGTATTTCAAAATCCATTGCCGAGCACACCGAAAAAGAGTGGGATTTGCTGTACGACATTTTGGTGAAAGGGCAATTTTTGGTCAGCAAAGCAGGTGTGGAGATTTTGCGCAAACAAGCCCTGGGCGGTGATATTCTGAATATCGTGAGTAAAAACGCCGTGGTCAGCGGTCCAAATAATCTCGGTTACGGCTCGGCCAAAGCGGCCCAGGCCCACGGCACCCGATTGTTGGCCGCCGAACTGGGACCCGACAAAATCCGGGTCAACATGGTCAACCCCGACGCCGTCATTGCCGATTCAAAAATCTGGGCCGGAGCCTGGGCCGAAGGCCGCGCCAAAGCCTACGGCGTCAGCGTCGAAGAACTACCCGCGTTTTACGCCAAACGCACCTTGCTTGGTGAGGTGATCCTCCCCGACGACATCGCCAACGCGTGTTTCGCCTTCGTCGGCGGACTGCTCGATAAATCGACCGGCAATGCCCTCAACGTGGACGGTGGCGTGGCGATGGGCTTTTTGCGCTGAGAAATTTGGTAACTTTCAGGAGAAATTACGACGCCGATGGAAGCCATTTCTGAAATCAAGACCGTCGAAAACGGGCAGGTGACGGTAAAAATCCCGGAAACGTTTCGGGCTAAAAAAGTGCGGGTTATCGTGCTTGCGGAGGAAGAGGCACTTGAAAATCCCCAGAAACTCTCTGAGTTAAGGGGGAGTTTGCCGGACCTCAACCTGATCGAATGGGACGAGCACCTGGGGAAAATGCGAGACGAATGGGAACGGTGAACTATCTGCTCGATACCAACGCCGTGATTTTCTACCTGAAAGGCGGGTTGCCTCAGCCTGATGGCGTATTCCGCGCGTTCACACCGTCGGAAAGCGCATTTCTGGATGGCATTTTCGATGTAGCGCCGCAGTGTTCCATCGTGACTCAAATCGAATTAATGGCTAAATCTAACCCGGGGGGTCAGGAAGCGACTAAGATTAAGACGATTTTACGGAATTCGGTGATTTTTGAAATTGGCCAGGACTTGGTTGAAGAGACAATCCGTGTCCGTCGTGATCATCGCTTGAAGATGCCGGATGCGCTGATTGCCGCTACGGCTCTCGTTCAAGATCTCGCTCTAATTTCCGGCAATTTTCACGACTTTGGAAAAGTGTTGGGATTAAAATTCATAAACCTTTTTGCACTGCCCGTCTGACGAAAATGGCGTCGTCGGACGACTTTGAAACGCTGCTGAATCGAAGAATTTGTTTCTCAAAAAACAGAAACTGCCCACTTGAATTGACGGATTCAACCAACTTTTTCTAAGTCATCGGATGACCAAAAAGTCATCGGGGACGCCCAGTCCGACGACGTTCGACTGACTATTTAAAATTATGCCTCTCATCGCCTTCAAAATGCAGCTTTTCCCCGGCCAGGAGGCGGAGTACCGCCGTCGGCACGACGAACTCTGGCCCGAATTGCGCGACTTGCTGAAAGCCGCAGGCATCAGTGACTATTCTATTTTTCTCGACGAACAAACGCACACGTTGTTTGGCGTTTTGAAAGCCGAAAATCCCGAAGCTCTGGACAGATTACCCGGAAACCCGGTGATGCAAA
>JAJAZB010000100.1 GCA_026785975.1 Cytophagaceae bacterium
ATGCTGCAGATACGCTATTTTCAACGGCGGTGAGTCGAATTCGTCAGCCCGTGGAATCGTTGTTCAATTGGCTTATTGAGAAAACGGCCATTGAGCAAGCCTCGAAGGTTCGCTCTGAGAAAGGGCTGATTTTACATTGTCTTGGAAGGCTGGCGGCCGCCCTTTACATTATGCTGGTCAACCCTTGATTCGCATGAATAATTAACAATGAACAATGAACAGTGCGAATCAAGTTGGTAAAAAGAACCTGCGCCCCTAAAAATCCCCTGAAGGGGACTTTTTCTCTGGTGTTAAAAAGTCCCCTTCAGGGGATTTAGGGGTTTTTCAATTCCTAATTGAAAAGGTTCCGCGATTTTTTTGGGGAAAAACCACCGGCGGGGGTAATTTTACCTTTCTTTTCCCAGTTGTTTACCAAACCACTAAATCAGTACCAAACCTTGCTACTCATGAAACGTATTTCTCTGCTGAAACGCCTGACTACCGCCTGCCTGCTGGGCCTATCGGCACTCAGCGTCGTTTTCGGCCAAACGTCCGATAATCCGCTCAAGGACCAGCGGGTGTTAGTGTTTTCCAAAACCAAAGGGTTCCGCCATAGTTCGATCCCGCAAGGGAGAATGGCCATCATGGCCCTGGGTAAAAAACACGGTTTCGCGGTCGATACGACGGAAAACTCCGGCAAATTCACCGAAGCCAATCTGAAAAATTACCGCGTCGTCATTTTTCTGAGTACCACCGGCGACGTACTCAATCCCGCGCAACAGACTGATTTTGAGCGCTACATCCAAGCGGGCGGGGCCTACGTGGGCATCCACGCCGCCGCCGATACCGAATACGATTGGCCCTGGTACGGGAAACTCGTGGGTGGGTACTTCATGAGTCACCCCGGCAACCCGAACGTGCAAACGGGAACGATGATCGTGAAAGATAAGGCCCACCCATCGACCGAATCGCTGCCGGAGAATTTCCAGAAAAAAGACGAATTCTACGACTTCAAGCAGTACAGCCCGGACGTGAAAACGCTGATTACGGTCGACGAGAAAACGTACAAGGACGGCAAAATGGGCGATTTTCACCCGATGGCCTGGTACCAGGAATACGACGGCGGGCGGGTATTTTACACCAACTTCGGCCACACCGAAGAGACGTTTATGGAACCCCTGTTTCTCCAGCATTTCTGGGGCGGCCTTCGCTGGGCCGCCAGTGGAATCGGTAAACTCGACTACAAAAAAGCGCGCTCGGAGCAGGCACCCGAAGAAAACCGCTTCAACCGGGAAATTCTGGACGAGAAACTCTACGAACCCACCGAACTCGTAGTCCTCGACGACAACCGCGTCATCTACACCGAGCGCCACGGGCAGGTGAAACTGTACAATCCGGCCAATAAAAAGAACCCCATCAAAACCGTCGCTAATATCCCTGTGTACGATGGTCGCGAGTACGGACTGATGGGGGCCAATGTGGACCCCAATTTCAACGAAAACCACTGGTTGTACCTCTACTACTCGGCCAGCGCGGCCCAGTGGGGCACCGATACGACCCAGCACCTGTCGCGCTTCAAGTATGATTTAGCGAAAGACACACTGCTGATGGACACCGAGCAAGTGCTGCTGCGCGTACCCGTGAAGCGCGGGGGTCGCTGCTGCCACACGGGCGGCTCCATCGCCTGGGACAAAGCCGGTAACCTGTACCTCTCAACCGGCGACGACACCGACCCCTTCGCTTCCGATGGGTTTTCGCCGAGCGATGAGCGCCAGGGGCGGGAGTTCTGGGATGCCAAGGGTACGTCATCAAACACGAACGATTTGCGCGGCAAAATCCTGCGCATCAAGCCCAAAGCCAACGAAGCGGGCTACGACATTCCCGCCGGGAACCTGTTTCCCGTGGGCACCGAAAAAGCCCGGCCCGAAATTTACGTGATGGGCAACCGCAACCCGTACCGCATCTCGGTCGACCAGCGCACGGGTTTTCTGTACTGGGGCGAAGTCGGGCCGGATGCGGGTGAAAACAAGCAGGACCGTGGCCCGCGTGGGCACGACGAGGTAAACCAGGCCCGCAAGGCCGGGTACTACGGCTGGCCGCTGTTTGTGGCCGATAACCGGGCCTACAACGAGTACAGTTTCGAGAAAAAAGAATCCGGTTCGCTGTACGACCCGGCCAAGCCGATCAACACCTCGCCGCACAACACGGGTCTGACCGAGTTGCCGCCCGCCAACAAAGCCTTCATTTATTACCCCTACGCCGATTCGCCCGAGTTTGGGGAGGTCGTGGGCAAGGGTGGCCGCAACGCCATGGCCGGGCCGGTGTACTACTTCGACGACTACGACTCGAATTCTAAGGTGAAATTTCCCAAATATTACGACGGCAAACTCTTCGCCTACGACTGGTCACGCGACTGGATCAACCCGGTCACCTTGAAAGCCAACGGCGATTTTGGGGGTATGGAACGTTTCCAGCCTTCCTGGGAATTTGCCCACCCGATGGATATGCAGTTTGCCAAAGATGGCTCGCTGTACGTACTCGAATACGGCCGGAACTGGTTTGCCCAGAGCGATGAGGCCCGCCTGACCCGCATCACCTACAACGCCGGTAACCGCCCACCCGTGGCCGTGGCCAGCGTGGACAAACCCGCCGGGGCCGCTCCGCTGAAGGTGGCGCTTTCGGCCAAAGGCTCGATAGATTACGACGGCGACGCGCTCAAGTACGAGTGGACGGTGGGCAAGCAAAAATTCACGACGCCGACCGCCGCCTTTACCTTCGCCAAACCGGGCATTTACAAAGCCAATCTGAAAGTGACCGATGCTGCCGGGAATTCGGGAACCCAGACCATCGAAGTAAAAGTGGGCAACGAAGTGCCAAAGCTGGAACTGGCCGTGAAGGGCAACAAAACGTTTTACTTCGACAATCAGCCCGTTGACTACGAAGTGAAGGTGACCGATAAAGAAGACGGTTCCTTAGCAACCGGAGCGCCGACCGCCAAAAAAATCGCTGAAGAGGACGTTCTGGTGAACATTGATTACCTCGAAGGCTTCGACAAGGCGATGATTCAGGGCCACCAGACGGCGGCCAGTTTATCGCCAGGTAAGCGCCTCATCGACCTCAGTGATTGCAAAGCCTGTCACTCGCTCGACAAAAAATCCATTGGGCCCGCTTACCGGGAAGTGGCTAAAAAGTACAAGGGCGTTTTCCAGATTGAGGGTCGGCTATCGGATAAAATCATCAAAGGGGGCGGTGGCGTGTGGGGCGAGCAAGCCATGATTGCGCATCCGCAGATGACGAAAGCCGACGCCACCCAAATGGTGAAGTACATCCTCTCGCTGGCTGATGAGAAAAAAGCCAGCAAACCCGTGAAAGGCAGCTACGTGACAAAAGACAACGGCAAGCACGGAACCTATATTTTGGCCGCCAGCTACACTGACCAGGGCAACGGGGCGATTCCGCCGCAAACGGTTCAGCAGTCGGTTACGTTGCGCAGCCCGGTGGTGAAAGCCACCGCAAACGACGGAGCCGAGGCCACAATGAATTACAAACTTCCCACTGGCAGCGAGGCCGTGGTGGCCCTCAGCAACGGCAGTTACGTAGTGTTCAAAGGCATTGACCTGACCGGGATCAGTTCCCTGACCGTGACGGCCTTCAGCTCCAAGGGGCAGTCTGTCGGGGGTAAAATTGAAGCGCGGGCCGGGTCGCCCAAGGGGAAACTCCTGGGTAGCGCCGACGTGGAAAACGGCAACATGGGCGCGGTCAAAATGCCCATCGCTCCGGCTGGACCCGGTATGCACGACGTGTACCTAGTCTTCACCAACGCCCAGGCCAAAGCGGGCCAGCCCTTGTTTGGGGTGGATACCGTTACATTCGAGCGCGCCGAGGGCGGGGCGACGAGTGGCGGGAAGTAAAAATTGTCTGAACCATGATTCGTAAGATTATTGATACGACTAATCCTGGTCATCAGCTAATCCAACGAATCATGGTTCAGACACTATTTTTAGGTTTCCCGGCTATCCTTTGGGCTAAACTCTTCGCTTCGGCCTTCACGGGGATACTCTTCACGCAATCGGGCCTCGACAAGGTATTCGACTACCGGGGCAACCTCGATTATTTCCGCGATCATTTCAAAAAATCCCCCCTTGCTCCAACGGTCGGGCTGCTGATGCCCGTCATCACGTTTCTGGAAACCGCCGCCGGACTAACGTCTTTGGTTGGGGTAGTCCTGTTGCTGTTGGGTGGCAATCAACTCGTCGCGTTTGTCGGCCTGTGGCTGGGAGCGGTGGCCTTGTTGGGCCTGTTTATGGGTCAGCGGATAGCCAAAGACTACGCCGGGGCGGCTACGCTGGTGCCGTATTTTGTGGCGGTGTTGGGCGGCCTGGTGTTGTACGTTGTTGGGTAAATGCGTGTTTTTATATTTCTTTGTCATCCCGGCGTAGGAGGGACCTTGCTGGCAAACCAAATACAAGGTCCCTCCTACGTCGGGATGACAGAAGAAAAAGTAAGAAACGAAAAAAGCAGCCCCTGGTCAGGGGCTGCTTTTTTCGTTTTTATCAAAAACTTTGTCTCAGCACTCAATTTTTACTGGCAATCACCGGGTCTATTTTCGCATCCGATTCTTTGGCGGGCGTAATTCCCGGTGAAACAACGACGCGGTTGTTCTGGGTTTGAATCACGAACGATTGCTTGCATTTCTCCTTCCGGCAGCTTACCTCAAAAGTGTATTCGCCGTCGGCTAATGTCGAGAGATCAAAGTCCCGGCAGTACTTTTG
>JAJAZB010000101.1 GCA_026785975.1 Cytophagaceae bacterium
ATAACTTTAATAACAAGTACTTAAGAACAAAAAGCCCGCCCCGAGTACTCGGGGCGGGCTTTTTACAAAAAAATTACTTCGACAGATTGATCAAATCGGATAAAATCCGGCTGGTTTCTTTCAGGTATAAATCTTTGTCGAGTTTGGCCAGCGACCCTTCCTTCGCGCCGGCACTGGCGGCAATCTTGGCGGCAATGCTGTCTTTATTGACCAAACCAGGTCCCGACGTGCTCCGGGTTTTAGCGACCGCCTGGCGCTTTTTGTCGGCTTCATCGCGCTCTTTCTGGCGCTTGATCAGTTGAAGCGAGATCAGCGTGTTTTCTTTAGCCTTACGGAATTCGTTAAAATCGGTCTGCAATTTTTGCAGATCCGGGTCGGTTTTCAACCGCTGCTCGTAATTGCCGCGCACTTTGCCGAGCAGTTGCTCCGATACGTTGCGGTAGGTTTCGTACCGCGCCGAGGCAATCTGATCCCAGGGTAGGGCGGTGGGTTGCGAACTTTCCCCGTATTCTTCGGCGCTAAACGGCGAAGGCAATTCAACGTCGGGCGTGACGCCCTTTAATTGAGTGCTGGCCCCGTTGATGCGGTAAAACTTCGAGCGGGTCATTTTGAGCAGACCAACTTTTTCGGGTTCACGGGGCATAAACTGGTTGAGGTCAATCAATTGCTGCACGGTACCCTTGCCGTAAGTTTGCTCGCCAATAATAAGCCCCCGCTTGTAATCCTGAATGGCAGCGGCGAAGATCTCGGAAGCGGAGGCGCTAAACCGATTGACCAGCACCGCCAGCGGACCGTCGTACACGAGTGCCGGATCGGGATCCTCATCCACGTCGACCTCGCCACTGGCCGAGCGCACCTGCACGACCGGACCATTTTTGATAAACAAACCCGATAGGTTGATGGCTTCGTCGAGCGAACCGCCGCCGTTGTTGCGCAGGTCGATGACCAATCCGTCGACTTTTTCGGTTTTCAACTCCCCAATCAGCCGCCGCACGTCGCGGGTCGTGCTGGTATAATCGCGCGTACCCTTGGCGCGATCGTCGGTATCCTGGTAAAAACCCGGAATCGTGATGACACCGATTTTCTGAGTTTTGCCGCCGGTCGTAAACGGAATTACTTCTTTTTTGGCAACCCCATCTTCCAGCGTTACTTTATCCCGCGTCAGTTTGATTTCCTTCGCGGCAGCCCCGTTTGCTGCATCAAACGGAATGATGTTCAACCGCACCACGGTGCCCTTTTTACCACGAATCCGCTTCACAACGTCGTCGAGATTCCAGCCGATCACATCAACCATGGCATCAGTGCCCTGGGCTACACCTACAATTTTATCGTCTTTGTGCAAAAGGCCACTTTTCTGGGCCGGGCCGCCGGGCAGAATATCGACAATCCGGGTAATGTCGTTTTCACTACGCAGGGTAGCACCAATGCCCTCGAACGACTGGGACATTTCGTCCTTAAACCGCGAGGCATCGGGCGGCGAGAAGTAGTTGGTGTGGGGGTCGATGCACTCGGCAAACGCGTTCATGAACTCCTGAAACACGTACTCATTCTTGATTTTCAGGAATTGCTTGTTCAAATTGGTGTAGCGCTCCTTGAGCATCCGGGCGACGGTCGTATCGGCCTTGCCGCCCAATTTGAGGTCGAGTGCCTGACCTTTAATGATTCTCCGCCAGGTGTCCTCAAGTTCCACCTTCGATTTAGACCAGAGCGCTTTGTCGCGGTCAGTGTCGTAGCTTTCATCGACGGCGTAATCAAACGGTTTGTCGAGCAATTTATCAATGGCCTGATTGCGTTCGTTAACCCGTTTGAGGTACAGGTTGTACACTTCGTAGGCGGGGGTCAGATCGCCCTGCGGCAGCGCCTCGTCCATCTGGTAGCGGTATTTCTCGAACGATTTGATGTCGTCGGCGGTGAAATACCATTTGTTGCCGTCGACTTCTTTCAGGTAATTATCCCAGATTTTCGACGACAGGGAGTCGTTGAGCGTCACGTCTTTGCGGTAGTGGTGACTGAGCAGAATCTGCGTGACAATCTCCTCGACCCGTTTCTGTGAAATGGTCGGTTTCAACTCACCCGGCAGATCTTTGCCCATCGGGGTTGGGAGGCCGGTATCGGCGCTGGAGGGGGTGTCGGGCTGCATACTCAGCAACACCAACGGAATCAGGCTCAAGAGATACTTTTTCATGGAATTTGGTTCAAGCCTCCAACCCCCGAAAGGGCATTTTAGTGAATTTTTCTTAGCTCTCCCTTCAGGTAGGAGCGGCGTGTGATTATTCTTTACCAGGCGTTGCCTGATTTGCCTTTTGCAACTCGATAGCGAGCAGTTCCACATCAAAAATCAGCGCCGAATACGGTTGAATCGTCGGAGCCGACCCCGGTTCCCCGTAGGCCAGTTGGTACGGGATGAACAACCGCCATTTTGACCCAACCGGCATCAACTGCAAGGCCTCGGTCCAGCCCGGAATAACCCCCGTAACGGCAAACGAAATCGGTTCGTTGCGCTGTACCGAACTATCGAATACGTTTCCATCAATAAGCGTACCGTGATAATGGGTTTTTACGCGGTCATTGGCCGTTGGTTTGGGACCTTCGCCTTTTTTCAAAATTTTATATTGTAGCCCACTCGGTAGCGTAACGACGCTATCCTTCGATTTGTTCGCCGCCAGGTAGGCTTCTCCCGCTTTTTTATTGGGTTCAAATTGTTTGGCCTGTTCCTTCATTTGTTGCTCGCGCATTTTGGTGGAATACGTATTTAAAATCGCGGCGGCCTGGTCCGGGCTGAGCAGGGTTTTCTGGCCCTTGAGTACATTATCGACGGCCCGCCCGAGCGTGGAACCGCTGATTCCCTGTAAATTTTGATTGCGGAAGTTTTGCCCCAAATTAACGCCGATAGCGTAGCTGAGCGAATCGTTTTGAGTTTTCAATAAAACGGCTGAATTCGCCGGGGCGGGTTTGGCAGTAGCGGCTGGTTTGGGTGCCGTCCGGGGGGGCGGTTTTTTGGTCTGGGCAGAAACGGCAAAGGCGACCGAAAAAGAGCAAGCAACGAGAAAAACTTTTTTCATGAAACGGAAAATACGGATTGGGAAAAACGAAAGTACACGATCGGGTTGATTTACACAAAAACGGTTGGACCGGCGGTAAAATTATTGGCGGGTTGGGGTATATAATTTAACTCAATGGGCTATCATCAGGCAAACTTTCAGGTCGCTGGCAGGGGTGGGTTTTCGCGGATACCGCACAACTCGAGTTAATTTAATCAAAAAAACGCCCCACCAGTCTGTCTTGACCGGTGGGGCGTTCACGCTTCAGGGAGCAGATTCAGCGCACAATTTTAACGGTTTTGGCCTGCTGGCCCGTGTTCACCCGAAGTAGGTACAAACCCTGCGGTTGGCGGCTGATGTCCCAACTCAGGGTTTCTTCGGCCCCGGCTTTATCGATGGTTTGCTGACGAATAGCCTGGCCCGCGCTGTTGAAGAGTTCAATTTTCAACGCTTGCCCAACAGCGTCCCGGACACTGATGCGCAGGATGCCCTCGGTCGGGTTAGGGCTTACGCTGACTTGCCAATCTGCGGATGTTTCGGCACCCGGCTCGGCGGCCAGACGGGTGCTGCCGGTACACGTCCGAACCCGGAAGGCGGCGGAGGAATTGGAAGTGGCGTTGCCACTCACCACCCGGATGCGGTAACCCGAACCCGCCGGTGTGCCCTGTGGAATAGCCAGGAAATTGCTACCCGGATTGATCCTTCCCAGAGAAGTAGGATTGGCAAAGCTACCGTTGGCACTGGAAAGCTGGGCCGTTAAAACACTGCAGGGATTGGCCCCCGAAGCTGCGATGGTCAGGGTCACGTTGCTGCCCGCGCAGGCCGGTACCCCCGACACCGTAGGCGTGGAGGTGAAGGTTACCGGACTGGTTGAAACAGGATTCGTCAGCGTAACGGGGCCTTCCGCCGAGGCGGTACAACTGCCGCTGGTGATCGAGAAGTTGCTGTACGCACCCGCCTTTAGCCCGCTCAGGGTGAAGGCGTTACCGCTCAGGGTGACGGTTTGGGGACTGCTCGTACCCGTACTCGTGAAACTAAGGCTGTAACTGCCGTCGGGCAGATCGGCGGTTGTGAAACTGATGCTGCCTTCGCTGCCCCCGCAGGTGCTGGGGTTGGTGCTGCCACCGACGGCGAGGGCCGTTGTGCAGGGTAAATCAAACCGCGCTATACCTGGGTCGTGATCGCTATCCTGATCGGCAAACTCCGAGTTGATGTGCACCACGTCGTAGCCATTCAGTTTACTCAGCAACCCGTTGCTGACCAGGATATGATCAAGTGCCTGCGAGTTGCCTTCAAAATTGTAGGTGTACCGCTCGTTGGCCGGTAAGGTTTCGATCAACGTCTTGAGCGGGGCACTTTCCAGAATGCTGACCGGTTGCGAAAACTCAAAGTCATTCACATCACCCAGCACGATGACGTTCGCGTTGGCGTTGACGGCCAGAATGCTCTGAACGAAGTTCTTCACCACCGTGGCCTGATCCCGGCGTTGCGGCTCGCTGAGCAACGTGGGCGGTTGGTTTACACCAAACAGCGCCTGATCGGGAATCTTGGAACTAAAGTGAACCCCAATCACAAAAACCGTTTGGCCATTGAACAGGAACTCACCGGCCAACGGTTTACGGCTGGCGCTGGCCGGGCCGGAACCGTCGTTGTTGGCAAATGCCGCATTGGTCGGGTCAATGCGGCCGGGGCTGAAGGAAAGTTGAGGAGCACCGCCGACGTTATTAACTGTCGTCGTGGCTGTGGATGTGCCACCGGCGCGATCAACGAAGGTTACGCGGGCGGGGTTGTACAAAAAACCCACCCGGATGTTGCCACCCGGTTGGCCCCCATCCTGGTCATCCACCGGATCAATCTGCCGGAACTGATACGTTGGGCCACTCGCCGAGGTGATGGCGCTAATCAGGGTATCGAACGTGGCGCTGGCATCGACGACCGCGTCGTTGGTCGGGCCATTGTTATCCTGAATTTCTTCCAACAAAAGAATATCCGGCGCTTTCAGGTTGTTGACGATCCGGCTGGCTAAGTTGCCGAACTTAGCAGGGTTGGCCGTTACGTCTTTTGGTGAAAGGTTCTCGACGTTGAATGTCGACACCGTAAGTTGGGTCGCCGTCGGTGCCAGGTCCGTGGTTTCTTTGGTTAACGGGTTGGAAATCAACGTCGGAGCCGACGTCACCAACACTTCGTAGTTTTCCGCTACCCAGTTGACAATACCTACAATCGTGCTCAGTTGCGCACCAACGTTAACGGTTGGCGTCAGGTAGCTGTTCGAGGGCGGATTCAGCAAGGCATCGTCGATCTGGATGCGTTCCGGATTAAAGTCGTTGGCACTAACGATAACGCCACCCCGCATCGACTTAATGGTTGCGTTAGCCCCGTTGTCGGCCACCACCCAAATTTCGCCGATAGCACCACCCGACGTAGCCGTCGGGCTAACCGCTACCGGATTATTCACCTGCACCAGCATCCCTTCCAGACTTTCGTAGAAATCAATACCGTCCGTAGCCGGGTCGAACGCCAGGCCGCCCGTCTCCACGTTGCCGGTCTGGTCTTCGATGATCGTGTTTGGAATCGTGCGCCCACCGTTGCCAAGCACGACCGGTGTCGGTAAGGCATTCCCCGTCGATAGGGTAGATATGGTAGGACTCTGAATCTGCGTCGTAGTCAGGTTGTTGGTCACATTACCATTACCTCGAAACTCGAACACTGTACCGCCCACCGTCACCGAATGACCAACCTGCACGGAAGGGGCGGAGGAGGTAAACACGAAAATGCCCTCCGATGTCTTTTCATCCGCATCAGGATTGGGGTCTTGCAGGTAAAAACCGTTGGAACGCAAACCCGTCACGAT
>JAJAZB010000102.1 GCA_026785975.1 Cytophagaceae bacterium
CAACGACCTGGCTCTAAAAGCAGCCAAGGGCAGTGGCAAAGGTAAAAAGCGGGGTAAAAAAGGCGATGCTGCTGCTGCCGAAGTTGCCGCTGCGGCAGCTTCGGGTAGCCGACCAGCCATTGAAACGGGGTATGTACTACCCAATTATCGCCTGCCTACTGAAGCCGAGTGGGAATACGCCGCTAAAGCCATGATTGGTACGCAGGATATTGATGAGAACCAGACCAATCAGCGGATTTATCCCTGGGACGGTTCCTCGATGCGTAAAAACAAAGGTCGGAAAAAAGGGGAGATGCTGGCCAACTTTAAGCGGGGTCGTGGTGACTACGCTGGTATTGCCGGAAAATCAAACGACGGCTCCATCACGCCAAACGAGGTGTATGCCTACCCGGCCAATGATTTTGGTCTGTACAACATGGCCGGCAACGTCAACGAATGGGTGTACGACGTGTACCGCCCGCTTTCGTACGAGGACATGAACGACCTGAACCCAATCCGCCGCGATGGGTACCAGGATGAAGCTAAGAATTACGATAAAAAGAATAACAACTCGTTGATCGACGATAAAGCCCGCGTGTACAAAGGCGGCTCCTGGAGTGACGTAGCCTACTGGCTTGCGCCGGGTACGCGCCGGTACATGGATCAGGATTCGTCTACGGCTACGATTGGTTTCCGTTGCGCCATGATTCGCGCTGGTTCAAAGAAGTAAATCTTTTTGTCTGGAATGGTTTCAATCGCGACTGCTACCTTACGTGGCGGTCGCGATTGTTAATATGTGGACCTCCCGGCAACCGTTCTGCTTGAGAGCTTCCACGCAGGCTTCGAGGGTAGCGCCGGTTGTAATCACATCGTCCACCAGGGCCACGCGCTTTCCGACAAGTCGGTCTGGATTTTCCACAAAAAACACGTCCTGTACGTTTTCCATTCGCTGTATTCTTGACATACTCGTCTGGCTTTTCACGTGTTTGCCCTTCCTCAGTATTTCCGTTGTCCAAGCTATTTCCAACGATTCGGAAAGCCCTTTGGCAAAGCAGTCACTCTGATTGTACCCACGCTCCTTTTGTCGTTTTCGGTGCAACGGAACCGGAATGATTACGTCTATTGCCTGATCGAATCCCGACTCTTTTAGCTCAGCACCGTACCAACGCCCCAACAATTCCCCCGCCTCCTGGTGTCCTTTGTATTTTAGAGCACGGAGTACCCGCTGTACTTTGCCGCCTTTCGTGAAGGTCAGAAAAGCCCCCAGGCTGGCCACTTCCGACCGTCCATAGAACTTCTGCTGAAGCGCTTCCTGAGCGGCGGGTTGCGTGATCGTCCGGGGTATCTCGTACCGGCAAGTCGTGCAGATCGTTTCCTCGCCCCGGTTGAGTACACCGTAACAAGCCAGGCAATAACGGGGGAAGAGGAGGTCGAGTAGGGCGTGAAACATGGGCACTATTTTTTAAAGCAACTGAGCAAACGGCTTTCGTGTAAATTAGCGTTTAATATTTTAGTAAATTTAACCTGATGAATACCGTAAGTTTTACCGATGAAGAATTGACACTCGAGTGGGAGGCGCTCCTCGACCAGTTGGAGCATTCGATTGGCAAACGTCCCACTGACCTCAACGGCGTACTCTTTTTGATTGGCGTGCAGGAGTTGGGACAGGGCTATAAACTATTTACGAAAGAGCAGAAACAGGATTTGATGCACATCGCCATCTGCAAAGTGTTGAGTTATTCGGGCTTTTATGAATTGGAAGGACTCGACGCCGACGGCTGGCCCCACTGGCGACTGGTCAATAAATTACCGCACGTCGACCTACTCCAACAAGAGGGCCTACTCAAAGGTTACGTCATTGAATACTTTAACCGGGAAGTATTTGTGTGAAACTAGTTACTTACAATCTGAACGGCATTCGGTCGGCCATCAGCAAAGGATTCGTTGAATGGCTGGTCGCCACCGATGCCGATATGATTGCCTTGCAGGAGGTCAAAGCCAATATCGATCAATTTGATCGGTCTCTTTTTGAAGCATTGGGCTACCATTTGTACTGGTTTGCGGCGCAGAAAAAAGGGTACAGCGGGGTAGCCATTCTGACGCGTCATTTACCCCAACACGTGGAGTACGGCTGCGGGGTTGATGTTTATGACTATGAAGGCCGCGTGATCCGGGTTGATTTTGCTACGTTTTCGCTCCTGAGCGTGTATATGCCTTCCGGGTCGAGTGGGGACATCCGGCAGGCTTTTAAAATGGAATGGCTGTCCGATTTTCAGGATTACATCGATACGTTGAAGCAGGTTATTCCTAATTTGATTATTTCCGGCGACTATAACATTTGCCACCGACCCATAGATATTCACAACCCAAAGTCCAACGCCAACACAACGGGCTTCTTGCCCGAGGAGCGGGCTTGGATTGGCCGGTTTATTGATAGTGGTTTCATTGACTCATTCCGTTATTTCAACTCCGAACCGCACCATTACACCTGGTGGAGTTTTCGGGCAGGTTCGCGGCAAAAAAATCTTGGTTGGCGAATTGACTATCACCTGGTCGCCAATTCTTTGAAAGATCGCCTGGTGCGATCGGTGATTTTGCCCGAAGCCCGTCACTCCGACCATTGTCCGGTGCTGGTCGAACTAAACTAACCTCAACGCATGGCTTCACCTCTCAGCACGCTGTTTAACCACATCGAGGACTACAAGCGTAAATACTACCTCAACCTGCTTTTGAAGGGCGTCATCTTCTCAGCGGCCGTACTGCTTTCAGCCTATTTGCTCTTCAACGCCCTTGAATATTTTGGTCGCCTGAGCACGACCCTGCGGGCAGCCCTGTTTTTTTCCTTTATGGCTGTTTTGCTCCTGACCCTGGTCTTCTGGATTTTGAAACCCGCTTTTTTTCTTTACGGTCGGCGCAAACCGCTCAGCAACGAAGAGGCCGCCCGGCAGATTGGGCGTTTTTTTCCTGAGGTCGGGGATAAGCTCCTTAACACCTTGCAACTGGCCGGTTTGAGCAACACTCAGAATGAACTTCTTCTGGCGTCCATTCAGCAGAAATCGCAGCAGTTGGGTTTTGTGCGTTTTGCCGACGCAGTCAATCTACAGGATAACCGGCGCTATCTGAAGTTTGCTTTGGCTCCGGCGGTCGTCATCCTGGGGATTCTATTTATTTCGCCTAAATTTTTTACGGCCAGTTCGACGCGGATTGTCAATTTCCAAAATGAGTACGCCGAAGAAGCCCCCTTCAAATTTTTTCTGGAAAATAAAACCCTGCAAGCCTTCAAAAATGAGGACTTTCCGGTCACCCTGACTTTACAGGGAGGGGCCATGCCCGACGCGGTGTATCTGATGCACAACGAGCGGAAGTTCCGCATGGAGAGTTCGGATGGTCGGCATTTTACGTACACGTTTAGTAAGGTCCAAAAGAGTTTTGAATTTCAGTTTGAGGCGGCTGGTTTCAAGTCAATTTCGTACGATGTTGACTTAGTGGCCCGTCCCAGTTTGGCGGCATTTGAAGTGACGCTCAATTATCCGGCGTACTTAAATAAGCCGAACGAGCTGCTCAAAAACGCCGGTAATCTTACCATTCCTGAAGGCACTCTGATCCGCTGGCAGTTCGACGCCCGGGATGCGGATTCAGTTCTGGTTAGGTTTGAGAATGAAAAAGTAGCGATGCTGGCTCAGAAATCATTGCTGGGAAACGACTTTGAATTAGAGAAACGAGCGAAATCCTCAACGGGCTACCAGCTTTCTCTACGCAATAAGTACGCGTCGAATCGGGAAGGCATCACGTATTTTATGAATGTCATTCCCGATAAATATCCGAGCATCACCCTCGAACAATACCGCGACTCCACGCTTTACAATTTGCTTGTACTCGGCGGCAACATCGCCGATGATTACGGGCTATCGCAGCTACGCATTCAGTACAAAGTCGTGCGTCAGGGCGTACCACCGCCCACGATGTACGCCAGTTTTGCGCTGCCGGTTAACCGCACTCAGAGCATTCAGAGCTTTTTTCATCAATGGCAAACCGACACGCTCAAACTCAACCCCGGCGATAAACTGGAATATTTCGTACAGGTTTGGGACAACGACGGCGTCAACGGCCCGAAGGCTTCCCGAACCCCGATTCAGGCTTACGCCGTGCCTTCCAAGCAGGCGGTTAACGAGGAATTAGAAAATGCGGCTGAAAAAACGGCGGCGCAAATGGACAAAACGCTTACGCAGGCGCAGCAACTCAAGAAGGAATTGAACGCCCTGGAAAATCGACTTCGGAACAAACGCGAACTGGATTTTCAGGATAAACGTCAACTTGAGGAATTGCTCAAAAAACGGGAGCAATTGATGAATGAAATCCGGGCGATGCAGGAGCAAAATAAATCGCTCAACGAGCGGCAGCAGCGCTTCAACGAACAGAACCCGGAGATGGCCCAGAAAATGGAACAGCTTCAAAAGTTGATGGACCAATTGCTCGACCAGGATTCGGAGAAGATGTACAATGAATTGAAGACAATGCTCGAGAAAAATCAGGACGAGCGGATGCTGGAAATGCTCGACCGGTTGAAGAACAAGGAGAAGAACACCGAGAAGGAATTGGATCGCGTGCTGGCGCTGTTCAAGAAATTACAGATGGAGCAGAAGTTGGATAAAAACATTGAAGAACTCAAGAAACTGGCCGAAAAACAGGATCAATTAGCGGACAAAACCGAGAAGACTGATCCGAAGAATGAGGAGAAAAAAACGGACTCGAAGCAGAAAGAGGACAAGCAACAGGACACTAAGAAGTCAGACGATAAGCAAAAGGATGGCAAACAACCGGATGATAAGCAGTCGGAAGCGGACAAAAAAGCAGACGAAAAACAAGGCAAAGAAGAAGAGAAACCGGGTCAGAACGAGGAGTTGAAGAAAGAGCAGGACCAACTCCAGAAGGAAATGGAGGACATCAAAAAGGAGTTGAGTGAACTCGAAGAAATGAGCAAGTCGGAGGAAGACCAACAGCCGATGGACACGGACAAAGAGCAACAGGAAGACATCACGCAACAGCAGGAGGAGAGCAAGAAAGACCTTGAAAAAAAGGAAAACAAAAAGTCGTCGAAGGCCCAGAAGAATGCTTCAAAAAAAATGAAGGACTTAGCGGCCAAATTGTCGGATATGAAATCGGACATGGAAATGGAGGAGACCCAGGAAAACATGGCTGATCTCCGTGATATTCTGGAAAACCTCGTGACTTTGTCGTTCGATCAGGAACGTGTGATGAAGGACTTCCGCAATGTCAATCTCGCGGATCCCCGTTTCATCAAACTTTCGCAGGAGCAATTGAAGTTACAGGATGATGCCAAAGTCGTTGAAGACAGCCTGTACGCGCTCTCCAAACGTGTGCTGCAAATCGAATCTTTCGTAACCCGTGAGCTTACCGATATGAAGCGTAACATGGATGATGGGGTACGATTTATTCGGGAACGACGCTTGCCGCAGGCAACATCCAAGCAGCAATTTGCGATGTCGTCCATCAACAATTTGGCTTTGATGCTCAGCGACGTTCTCAAGCAAATGCAGGAAAATATGGCCAACATGATGATGGCGGCAGGCAGCGGAAAAGGTAAACCAAAGAAAGGCAACACGCCATCGCCCGGCATGGGTAAAAAGCAGGAGCAACTCAACCAGCAAATGCAACAGTTGAAAGAGTCGGGCAAAGGGGGCCGGGGAATGTCTGAAGAACTGGCGCGTATGGCGGCAGAGCAAAGTCAGATTCGCAAAATGCTCAAGCAACTCATGGACGCTCAAAAAGGCACTGAAACCGGCCGTAAATTGTCGAACGAGGTGAATGAGTTACTCAAGAAAATGGACGAAACGGAAGAAGATCTTGTCAACAAACGCCTCAATCAGAACACGCTCAATCGGCAGAAAGATATCCAGGTCCGACTTCTTGAATCAGAAAAAGCCTTGCGCGAACAAGAGGAAGATGAAAAACGCAAAGCCGAATCCGCCCGTCAGGTACCCCGCCGGGTGCCTCCCCAATTTGAACAGTACGTAAAACAGAAGCAAAGCCAGACCGAACTTTTGCGTACAGTTCCACCCGCTTTGTCCCCATTTTACAAACGAGAAGTAGATACCTACTTCAAGAAATTGAAGTAATTTTGCTTTACAAATCAATAAAAGAGTGGTTTTTTCAGCCACTCTTTTTTTTGCTCATGGCAAACGGACGCATTCATTTTTTCGCTGAGGGTGTGGATTTTCACGTTGCTCACCCCATTCGGTTGCGCCGTTGGCTTCGATGCGTGGTTGAGCAGGAAGGCAAAATCCTGAACGAACTGACCTATGTTTTTTGTTCGGATGAATACCTGCACCAAATAAACGTGGAGTTTTTGAATCACGATTCACTAACGGATATCATAACCTTTGATACTTCGGAAGGGCAGGAAGGGTTATCGGGTGAGGTTTATGTTAGCTTGGAGCGGGTTTCTGAAAACGCTTATTCGTTCAATGTTTCTTTTGAAAATGAATTAGCTCGGGTTATTGTACATGGAATTTTGCATCTCTGTGGGCACCAGGACAAGCTGGAACTTGATAAGCAAACTATGCGTCACCTTGAAAGTTTCTATCTTAAATCATTACAGTTCACTAATTAAAAATCAAATTGCAATAAACTCCACGTGGAACATTTCGTTGTTTCTCGTCAATTATTTAACTATTGAATGCCTTGCAGAAACACTCCACGTGGAACAGTTAGAGAAATAAGCAGGATTATAAGTCACATCCGATAATTACTTAAAAAGAATATGTTTCAAGACTATGACGTGATTGTGGTCGGGGCTGGTCATGCTGGTTGTGAAGCCGCGTACGCTGCCGCGACGATGGGTTCTAACGTGTTGCTGGTCACGATGAATATGCAAACAATCGCTCAGATGTCCTGCAATCCGGCCATGGGCGGTGTGGCGAAAGGACAAATTGTGCGGGAAATTGACGCACTCGGAGGAATGTCAGGGATCATTTCCGACAAGACGATGATCCAGTTCAGAATGCTCAATCGCTCAAAGGGCCCTGCGATGTGGAGTCCACGGTGCCAAAGCGACCGGATGCGTTTTGCCGAAGAATGGCGCTTGGCTCTGGAAAGAAACGTAAATATTGACTTCTGGCAGGATATGGTTTCGTCTCTGCTCATCGATGAAAAAAGGGTTATTGGTGTTCGGACCCAGATGGGACTGGAAATAAAAGCCAAAGCCGTTGTGCTCACCAATGGCACCTTTTTGAATGGTCTGATCCACATCGGAGAAAAACAGTTTGGTGGAGGCCGAACCGCCGAACGTGCCGCGACCGGGATTACCGAGCAGTTAGTAAGCTTAGGTTTTGCAGCAGGTCGGATGAAAACCGGAACGCCTCCACGGGTCGATGGACGGAGCCTCGATTATTCGGTCATGGAAGAGCAGCCGGGCGATGAACAACCGGGCAAGTTTTCCTACCTCGATACCCTGAAACTCACCCGTCAGCGCAGTTGCTGGATTACGTACACCAACCCGGAAGTACATGAAA
>JAJAZB010000103.1 GCA_026785975.1 Cytophagaceae bacterium
CCATTTCGGTACCCGCCAGCTTGGACGTGTACCCCGACAGAAAATAATACATCGCCTGCCCCGGCGTCAGCCGGGCAATGGGCGGCAGCACCCCGAACGCGTCGGCGGTCAGGAAGAAAATATTCGTCGGGGCCTTCCCGACCGAAGGCTTCAGGGCACTGGGAATGTAGTGAATCGGGTAGGCCGCACGGGTGTTTTCGGTCACCGATTTGTCGTCATAATCCACGGTTTGGGTGCCGGAAAAAAAGCGGGTGTTTTCAAGAATGGCCCCGTCACGGATGGCTCCGAAGATTTGGGGTTCCTTTTCGGCACTCAGCTCAACGACTTTGGCGTAGCACCCGCCTTCCAGGTTGAATACGGCCTCCTGGCTCCAGCCGTGTTCGTCGTCGCCGATGAGTCGGCGGTTGGGGTCAGCCGACAGCGTGGTTTTGCCCGTACCCGACAAGCCAAAGAACAGTGCCGTATCTCCCGCCGGGCCAACGTTGGCCGAACAATGCATCGAAAGCACGCCTCGTTCCTGGGGCAACAGGTAGTTGAGTACGGTAAAAATACCTTTTTTCATCTCCCCGGCGTAGCCACTGCCCCCGATCAGGATCACGCGTCGGGTAAAATCGACGATGGTAAAATTCTTCTGCCGGGTACCATCCGTGGTCGGATCCGCCTCAAATTCCGGGATGCAGAGTATCGTCCATTCCGGCTCAAAATGGGCCAATTCTTTGTCGGTGGGGCGTAGAAATAAGTGGTGCGCGAACAAATTTTGCCAGGCCTGCGTGTTGACGATGGCCAGTTTCAGCCGGTATTTCTCAGCAGCACCCGCGTAAGCGTAGCGCAGGTACACGCGTTTTTCGTCCAGAAACCGGAGCATTTTCTGGTGCAAACGCGCAAAAGCATCAGGGCTGAAGGGCTGGTTGATTGCCCCCCAGAACACGGTAGACGCTGTTTTCTCATCGTTTACAATAAATTTATCCTTCGGGGAACGGCCCGTAAAGCGTCCCGTATCGCACATCAACGCCCCGGTGTCCGTCGTTTGGCCCTCGCCATTTTGCAGGCAAATTCGACAAGCTCATCGGCGGGCAGTTGAAAAAGTATTTCCCCGCACGCCTGCAATCCCAGGTTACAAAATTGCTGGTCGTTGTGCGGTTTGGTTGGTGAAAAGAGGATGTCGTTCATAAGCAGATTAGCGTTTGGCAGAGTGTAAAAACCGTCTCAGCAGTTAAACTAAATCGAGTAAAAATTAATGACGCCACAAAACTAATTTAGCGAAAATTTTTAAACAAGCGAATTTTCGCTAAATGTATAAATTTTGCTAAACTTCCTTAAATCACTACATTTAGCCTTTGAAAAAACCAGTTCCATGCCCTCAAATTCGGATAAAGTACGATTGATTTTTGGCCTGAAGGTGAAGCATTTACGCCAGGACCAACGCATTTCGCTCAGCGACCTGGCCACAAAGTCGGGCTTGTCGGTGTCGTACCTGAATGAAATCGAGAAGGGTAAGAAGTACCCGAAATCGGAGAAGATTTTTGCGTTGGCCAAAGCCCTGGACGTCGATTATGACGCGATGGTTTCGATGAAACTGAGTAAGAAACTCGAACCCATCGCCGAGTTGCTCAACTCCAACATCCTCAGTGAGTTGCCCCTGGAGATGATGGGCCTCGATGCCGCCGGTCTGCTCGAAATGCTCTCTCAGGCCCCATCGAAGGTGTCGGCTTTTATCAGCACCATCATCGAAATCAGTCGTAGTTACGGGATGCGCGTCGAGCAGTTTTATTTCTCCGTCCTGCGCTCGTACCAGGAAATGCACGACAATCACTTCGAAGACATCGAACAGCACGCCGAACGATTTTTAGCCCACTTTTTACCCGATGCGGGTATTCCCAACGCCGATTTTGCCGAAAGCATTCTCACCACGCGGTATGGCTACCGCATCGAACGCTACACCGCCCAAAGCCACCCCGATCTGACGAGTTTGCGCTCGGTGTTGCTACCGGGTGCCGTTCCGCAGTTGCTCATCAATGAGCAGTTGAGCGCTGAACAGCAAGCCTTTACCCTGGCCCGTGAAGTGGGCTACCAATGGCTGAGTATTCGGAATCGTTCCCTGGAATCGTCGGTTGTCGAAGCCGAATCGTTTGATCAGGTACTCAATAATTTTCGGGCCTCGTACTTTGCCCGCGCCATTCAAATGCCCCGCCGGGTGATGATCGAGCGGCTCGACCGGTTTTTTCAACAAACCCGCTGGGACGAAACCGCCTTGCCAGCCTTGCTCGACGAATTCCGGGTGACCCCCGAAATGCTGATGCTACGCATGAGCAACCTGTTGCCGAGTCATTTTGGTATTCATCAACTGTTTTTCCTGCGCTTCGACCACACGGTTGGCTCGGCGGATTTTGAGTTGGTGAAGGAAATGCACCTCTCCCGGTTGCACGACCCCCACGCCACCAGTCAGGAGCACAATTGTCGGCGCTGGGTATCGCTGACGAGTTTGTTGGAATTGGCCGAATTGCAGAAAAATGGGCGCTGGACCAGGCAGCCGCTCTGCCGGGCGCAAGTATCTGATTACTACCAAACTGACAATCGCTACCTGGTCCTGACGATTGCCAAACCCTCGCCGCCCAAGCCGGGTGCCAACAGCAGCATCACGCTGGGGCTGGCCGTGGATGACGTGCTCCGCCACCGGGTGAAGTTTCTCGATGATCCGGCGCTGCGGCACCGGATTGTCAACGAAACCTGCGAGCGTTGCCCCATCCCCGACTGCCTGGAGCGCGTTGCTGCCCCGACCGAGTGGCACAAGTTGCAACGCAAAGAGCGGTTGAAAACCGCCGTGAAGCAATTGCAAGAAAGTAATCGGTTGAAAATCTGATGGCGTTTTACCTGTTACGTACCCGGATCATAAAGGCTTCGGCGGGATTCTGCACGAATAACTTTTGCAGATCGCCCTTCGTAAAACTCCGTTTTTTAAGCTCAGGAAGTAAGTTCCGGGAAATGGCGGTGTAGGGTCTGAACTCGCCGCCGTTGGGTTCACCCGGCCGATACCAACCAGCATCGTGGGAAAGCAAAACCCGCTTTAGCAACCGCTGCTCCTTCATCAAATCGAGGAGTTCGGCGTAGGTGGCCACGTTGTCGGTAGCTACCCCATCCAGACTGACCCAGGCACCCCGCCGGGCCAGTTCGAGGTACGGATTCAGGTTTTTGAGCGAAAGCGCCTGGGCTTGGGCGTGTACCCAAATAAAGGCCGAGGGATGAACGCCTTCGGCCTCGATCAAGTCGATCTCTTCTCGGGCCGGTGCCGCAATACCCGTGTGGGAGGCAATCGTCAGGCCGGTTTGTCGATGCGTCAGCGCCGCTGCCCGCACGATTTTCCGGTCGGTTTCATCCAATTTTCCACCCGGCGCGTTGACACTGATTTTCATAAATCCGGGCCGGATGCCGGTGCCGTCGATTCCCTCCTTAAACTCCACAATCCAGCGGGCCGCGAGTTGTTCAGCCGTTTCGGTGAAGGCATGGGGCGGAAGAAATTTATTCCCGGCAGCGGCGTAGTACCCCGTGTTGGTGAGCAGGTGCAGGCCGCTTTGCTCAGAAAGTTTTCGGAGCAAAATCGGATCCCGCCCGAGGAAAGCGGGCGTACACTCGATTAACGATTGGAAGCCCAACTGCTTAATTTCCAACAGGTAAGGCAAGACTTTAGCGATCACCTCCTCGTGTTTCCAGCGCTCGGGCATGATTTTATCCGCGCCGATAAAATCGACCAGAATGTGTTCGTGGATGAGCGTGGTACCGAGTTGATTGGGTCGGATAGGGCCGAGCACGGTTTGAATTACCGCTGGCGCTGCGCCGTTGGCTCTGAAACCGCAAAAGGTACTCCCAGCCATAAGGCCCAGAGTGGCGCGGAAGAAGGAGCGACGGTGCATGGAGGGATGAGCGGTTTTTGTGATGGGTTCGTTCTTAAATTCAATTAGCTGTCTGTACAAATTCAGACCCGTAGCGAGCCACGGAAGCCCCTGGCGGCATAGTAAGATTCTGCCCCGTTGTGATACACGAAGACCTTGCCGTAGCGGAAATCACCAAAGAAAGCACCGCCGAGTTTTCGAATATCAGAAGGTGTTTGCACCCAACTCGATGTTTTCGTATCAAACTTTCCAAGTTTCTGCAGTTCCAGATATTGTTCTTCCGATAAAAGTTCAATGCCCATGGCAGCAGCCAGATCAATAGCGTTACTTTTTGGTTTATTTTCCTTCCTTGACTCCAGCGCTTCGCTGTCGTAACAAACACTTCTGCGGCCTTTAGGACTTTCCGCCGAACAATCATAAAAAATATATTCGCCCCTCTTTTCATCATGACTAACAATATCCGGTTCACCGCCAGTGTTTTCCATTTCATTGAGCGACCACAGTTTGTCAGTATTAGCTTCCAGCTTTGCGTGTACTTTAGCCCATTCAAGACC
>JAJAZB010000104.1 GCA_026785975.1 Cytophagaceae bacterium
ATGACTACGGTTCCGAACATGGCTCTTTTTATGGTTTCTTTGGCACTCGAAGAGAGTGGTTTTTTCGTCGTCTGATAATGCTTGAATGTATCTCATTCACAAAGGTAAAAAAAGTGTCGAATATTTACCTACAACTACTTATCTCCAAAAATGTGTGCAATCGTATGATTTGGATGCCTCGATACGGGCTAAGCGCGAGTAAGTGTTTTTTGTCATCGGCGATGAAGTATTCTGCCTGAGAATCGATAGCTATCGACAGTAAATAATTGTTGTCAGGGTCGGGGCTATCCGTAACGATAGTCGTAGGAATGATCTTGGTGAGACGTGCTTCAACAACTTCAAGAAAAAGGGCAATTTCGTTGAGTGTAACCTGCTTTCTGAATTTATCCCGATAAGCAACTTCTGAGAGTTCAGCAAGCAAATTCACATCGGCAAACACCTCAATGTCAGGATTATTCAAAACCAACCTTAATTTTTCACGGTGCTTTTTACCAATTAATGCACTGATAAAATCGTTGGTATCTACCACAATTCTCATGCAGAATCATCAGTTTGCCTGGTGAGTTTTTCGAGTCGATACGCCTTGATTTCTGCCCTGATTTCCTCTTCAGTCAGGTCGGGTTCGGTTTGGGGCAACTGGCTATCCAGTTTATTCCAAAGGTCTATCCAGGTAGGTTGATTCGTTTTCAACGAGATAATGCCCAAATCGACCAGATCATCGATGAGTTTTCGAGCTTTGGGCGTTTTGATTTCGATCGTGAGCGTTTCCATGCCGAAGTATGCTTTTTAGATTTAGAGCAAGTTATCATTTTTTGGCGTGTCGTCAAACTCCACCGCTTTGAAAATCCTAAACAGCTTCGACGCACAAAAAAGGCCATCCCGAATACTCGGGATGGCCTTTTTTACAACCTAAAACCAACCTCACTTCAACTGCAAGACCTTAAATTCCGTCCGGCGGTTTTGCTGGTGTTGTTCTTCGGTGCAGGGTACGCCGTCTTTGCAGGGATTGACGGGGACGCTTTCGCCGTAACCCGCCGCAACGACGCGGGTAGCTTTGATGCCGTTTTTCTTCAGGTAGGCCACCGCCGCTTTGGCCCGCTTCGTCGACAGGGTCTTGTTGAATTTAGCCGTGGCCCGCGTGTCGGTGTGCGAGCGCAACTCGATGCGCAGGTTCGGATATTTCTTCATGACATCAACCAGTTTGTCGAGTTCACTGGCGGCGTCTGTGCGAATGTTCCACTTGCTGAGGTCGTAGTAAATGTTTTCGACCTGCACCAGGTCGCCCTTCTTGAACAGAGTAAGGTCGGCGGGTACCACATCGGTGGCTTTGTCAGGGTCGATTTTGGCGATTTTACTACCGAGCGTCCCGTAGTCGTCTTTGAGCGCTTCGAGGGTGTAGTCGCAGTTGGCCACGACGTCAAACTGGTAGCTGCCATCGACGCCGGTTACGGCCTGCTGGGTGGTGCCATCGCATTCGTTGCGCAAAATCACGACCACGCCTTCGATGGGTTGCTTGTCTTTCTGGGTCGTCACGCGACCCCGCAGGGTCGAGATTTTATTGGCCACCACGGATTCAATGGGTTTTTCCACGACCGGTTTGGCCAACGGAATTTCCAGGCGCGAAGGCGCATCGTCCGATTCGCCTTTAGTCGAGAAACCAACCGTGTTGGGCAAATATCCTTCGTGGCTGGCTTTGAAAAGGTATTCGTTGTTTTCTTCCAAACACACGTCGATTTTCCCATCCGCCGCAGCTTTGTCCTCGGCGGGTCCGCCCTGCCGTTCTACGGCAACCGTCGTCTGACCGATTGGCTGCCGGGTTTCGGCGTCGACCACTACGAGCGTGAGTTCCCGACAGGCGTACAGGCTGCCGTCGCGGTTGAAGCGGTAAATGTCGTCGTCGATACCGCCGCGCTTGCGGTTGGAACTGAAGTAGCCCTGCCGCCGCTCACCGTCGGTAATCAGGCCGAAATCGTCTTTGTTGGAGTTGATGGGTGCGCCCAGGTTCATGACTTTGCCGGTGGGTTCGCCGTTGACCATTTCAACGAAAAACAGATCGAGGTCGCCCATGCCGGGGTGCCCGTCCGAGGAGAAATACAGGTTGCCGCGCTCGTCCACAAACGGAAACATTTCATTGCCCTTCGTGTTGACCTTCGCGCCTAGGCTGCGGGGCGTACCCCAGGCACCCTGGTTGTATTCGACCACGTACAAATCAGTACCGCCCTGTCCGCCGGGGCGGTCGCTGACAAAATACATCAGTTTGTCGTCGCGGGTGAGGGTGGGATGGCCGGTCGAAAATTCGTCGCCGTTGAAGGGAACCTCCTGCACGTTGCTCCAGAGGCCGTTTTTCTCTTCGGCGGTGTAAATTTTCAACTTGTTGATCTTGTCCGCGCTTTCTTTGTAATCGCCGTTGTTGTAGTTGTTGCGGGTGAAAATCACGCGCGCAGCGTCCTGGGTAAACGTCGCGGGGCCTTCGTGGTATTTGGTGTTGAGGGTTTTTGAAAACCGATCCGACTCGCTCTCGGGCACTTCGGCGTAGCCCAGGCCGGCACTGACCTGGTTGCCGCCGTAACTGCCCACCGTGCGGGTATCGTTGGCGGTGGGGGCCGTGTATTCGTCCCTACCCAGGGGCTTGTTGCTCCGCTTGCCGCGACGTTGTTTCACGGCTTTGGCCGAGCCACCCAATCCGCTGGCACTGCTGCCCGACAAGGCGCTCAGGTCGGTGAGGTAGTAGAGGTCGAGAAACGCCGATTTGTCCCAGTTGAAAACGCGCTTGATGCCCTGCCCCTCGCTCCGACCCGAGCAAAACACGATGCCGCCTTTGTAATACATCGGGCTGAAATCGGCCTTGTTGGTGTTGACGTTGAGGTACTCAACTTTGTAGCTCCCGGCGTTGCGGGCGAGTTTGCTCACGTCGGTGTAGAGTTTGGAAAATCCCTTGCCGCGCGTGTCCTCGCTCTGGCTTTTGGTGTAGCGTTCGTAGGCTTCCTGCGACTCGCGGTACTTGCCGTTGGAGGCCAGCGCCTGGGCGTAGTACAGGTAGGTTTTGCCGTCGTCGCTCACAAACGTGGGCCCACTGCCCACGAGTTCGCGGTAAAGACGCTCGGCCTTTTGGGTATCGCGGACCTGCCGGTAGGCGTACGCCAGGCGGAGTTTGGCCGCCTGGCGCTCGGTATCGCTGAGGCCCTTGCCCGCCAGGGCCTGCTCGTAGAGGTCGATGGCGTCGCGGTAGGCAAATTGGTCAAACTGGTGGGCGGCCTGCTTGGCCAACGCGCTCTGGGCCAGTACTTCAGCGCTGCCCAAACCCGACAAACAAAGGGCACTGAGCAGCGCCAGACCGGTTTTCTGAATCGTTCGCATGATGGTTCAGAATTGAAAAAGAGGTGAATTCAATTGAAAAAAAATGAAAATAGGGATAGGCCCAGAGTCGAATCAGAAGTAGCGGGGCGTCAGGATGCGGCTCTTGGTAAAGCCGAATTCGTAGCGCAGCATAAATTCATGGCCGCTAAAGCGAAGGTCGCTGAGCGGATGATCGTAGGCGTAACCAAAGCGAAACTGGTCGTTGAGTTGGAGTTCGACCAAACCCACGACGGCATCGCCGAGGCGATTGCTGAGGGCTTTGTTGTCAAACTCGGTGTTGGACATCCGGTACGAAACGCCGAAGGCGATGCGTTTGCGAATCCAGAGGTTGGCGTTGAGGTCGATGGCCAATGGAGCGCCCGAAACGCCTTTCACCAAAAACGAAGGTTTCAGTGCCAGCGAACTGCTCAGGGGCAACACGATCCCGGCCATGCCGAAGAAGTGCCGTTCCTGCCGGGCGTAGCGCTCGTTTTCGTTGGCCGCGTAGTCGTTGATGCGCCCACGGACGAGTTGGGGCACCGATAAACCGAAATAGAACCGGTCGGTACTGTAGTAAATACCCGTCCCGAAATTGGGTAAAAATTTACTGATGTTCTGGTTGAAAGCCGGATCGGACGAGCCGATTTTAACGCCGAGTAAATCGGCACGGAAGTTGGTTACGCCCGCCATCAGACCCAGCGCCAGGGTACCCCGCGCGGACACTTTGATGCGAAAGGCGTAACTGCCGTACAGACCCGTACTGCCCATTACCCCGGCTTTGTCGTTGAACGCTTGCAACCCAACCCCAACCCGCTCCCGCTGGATGGGCATATCGGCGGTGAAGGTTTGCGTGGTGGGCGCGCCCTCGATGCCCGAAAAACTCTGGCGGTACAAGCCCGTCAGGCTGAGCACGTCGCGGCTACCGGCGTAGGCGGGATTGATGGCCATCGTGTTGAACATATACTGCGAGTACATGGCCTCCTGCTGGGCAAAGGCGGGTTGCGCGGCCAGACCTGCCACCAGCAGGCCCGTCAGGGCGGGGATTTTTGACCACTTGGTAGAGCTGTTCATCGGCGTCGGAGTAAATTTTTAGGAAGATTCAGTCAAAATTTTGGTGAAACGAGGGCGCATTTTCAGGGTGCTACCCCGGCATTATTCCCTGATTGACGAGCAATTTTCTTGCCAGTTTTTTCGGAAAAATAAATTAAAAAGGGGCTACCCAGGTGAGCGGACACCCGTCATTGCGAGCGAAGGAACGAAGTGACTGACGAAGCAATCTGCCGAAGCGGGCCAGAATATTTGGTATGCCAGCTTTACTGGAATGGTTTTCGGCGGCAGATTGCTTCGTTGCGGTCTGCCGCTGCGGCTCGTTTCACTCGCTCCTCGCAATGACGGACAAGCGCTTTTTTTG
>JAJAZB010000105.1 GCA_026785975.1 Cytophagaceae bacterium
GGCGAAGGAGAAAGGCGCAAACGTGTTGATTTCGGAAATTAATCCGGCCCGCCTGGCCCTGGCCGGGTCGATGGGCCTGGCGACGGTCAATCCGAAGGAAGCTGATTTGGTCGCCGCCGTCGAAGCATTCACCGGGGGCGCGATGGCCGACATTGCTTTCGAGGTCTCGGGCGTTCAGGCGGGCGTTTCGGCCATGACGCAAGTGGCGCGGGCGCGGGGCCGCATCGTGATGGTAGCCATTCACGCCGAACCGAAAACCGTGGATTTATTCCGTTTTTTCTGGCGTGAACTCCGGCTCATCGGGGCGCGGGTGTACGAGCCGGAGGATTTTGAGGAGGCCATCGCGTTGGCGGCGTCGGGCACATTGCCACTTGAACGGCTGATTACGCAGGTTTCGCCGCTGGGTGAAGCGCAGGCGGTTTTTGAAACCATCGATAAAAATCCGGCGGGAATGAAGTATTTACTGCAATGCTGACGGGCTGTTGAAGTGAGCATCCTGAATGATTCAGAAGCGGTTTGAGTTAAATTTTGGGTACGAAAATGAGGGATTTTTTGTCGGGACGGTTGGTGGAATACCGGAGTTTAGCCGCGCTAAATGAGGATTTTTTACCAACCGTCCCGACAAAAAAGCACCTTTTGCAGTCCAAAAGATTAACTCAAACAGCTTCTCAGGCAACGATTGTTTTTTTTAGCGTCGCAACGCGTACGATTGGGTCGTTCGGAATTTAGGCAGTGATGCAGCGAAAATCACGACGAGAGGCTACGGCGTTAATTCAACGTTTGCCTGCACCACCCAGCGTAGGGTTTTCGTGCGCTCCCCATTCTGCACCCGAATCAGATACACGCCCGCCGCCAGGTACTCGTTGGGCAGCAAGCGCAGGGTGTTGCCCGATTCCGACTGCACGGCACACGGTACGTCCTGCCCCGATAGCCGCGTGACGGATACCCGCGCCGAGGCCGCATCCGTCACGCGGAGCCGGATTTCCTGCCCCACCGTGGGATTGGGGTACAATCTCAAAGCGTTTTCACCGGCAGCCCGCACCACCGAAACGGGTCGGTACACGTGCTGCAAACCGTCGGTATCAACCTGACGTAGGCGGTAATAACTCGTGCCGGGCAGCGGGTGCTCGTCGGTGAGTTCGTAGCGAATGGTTTCTTTGGAATTCCCGGCGGCATCGCGGCGGGCAATCTCGGTAAATTCCAGGGCATCCACGCTGCGCTCGATGGCGAAGTATTTGCTATTCTGCTCGCTGGCCGTGCCCCATTGCAACCCGACCGACTCGGCATTGGCCTGGGCGCGGAAGTAAGTGAGTTCGACGGGCGTGGGATCATCAATGATACCCGTGACCTTTAAATCGTCAAAGGCAATCGTGCCGACGCCGCCGTCGAAGTTGAACTTTATATGGTTGAGCGATTGCGAACCGGTTATCGCAGCGATTTCATTGAATGCTCTTCGCGTACCGACCCAGAGATCAAATTTATCATCACCAACCGTTTCTGAACTGCCATTGGGAGCCAGGTACGTTACGGGCAGGCCCGAATTATTGATGACCCAAGTGATCGCAACTTCACCCGTAATCACTTCCATATCATTTATGCTACCCACGCCACCTACACCGACCACCCGCATGAGTAAGCCCGTTCCGTTGGTTACAATGGCGATGCGAGAATGAACTGAAGCATTAGCAACAGGCCCTGTATTACTTGAAAAATCACCCACGTAAAAAATGGAGGTTGTATTATCGAGAGACGTGCTCGAACCGCTCAATTTAAACTCCACTTTAATGGCCGTTGGTGGACCCATAAAATTGACCAATCGATTGAATCGCCCCTGACCGACCCCGCTACCCGCCGTACCCGACGAACCAGCAGGTCGGGTAAATTCTAACTTCCCATTGCTCAACGTGAGCGTAGTGGCTCCACTGGCTCCGGTCGTTACCGCTAAATCAGTGAACTGGCCAGTCGATGGGCTGGCGCTCACGTAATCAGCCTGGTTGCTGCTGGAAAAATTCTGGCTGAATAGCGTCACCTGGGCGTAAGCCGATATCGGCGCAAGAGCAAGCAGAAGAATAGTAAAAATTTTCATACATGGTGTTGCGAAAAGGGGCGAGTAAAGGGGCCACAATACTATCGCTTATCTACCAATTAAAAACGCGTATAAATACCTGATTTTCAAGAAATGTTATAAAAAAAAGCGGACACCCGTCATTGCGAACGTAGTGAAGCAATCTGTCGGAGCGGCCAGCACACTTGGTGTACCAACTTTTCTGGAATGGTCTACGGCGGCAGATTGCTTCGTCAGTCACTGCGTTCCTTTCCTCGCAATGACGGGGCTTCGGTTCGCCTCAGATAGTGCTTATACTGGAAAACAGCCTACCGCGCCTGGGTTTTGGCTTCTTCCCAGAACACGTCCATTTCGGCCAGGGTCATGTCGTGGAGGGCTTTTCCCTGTTCTTTGGCCCGTTCTTCCAGGTACTGAAAACGCCGGATAAACTTTTTGTTGGTGCGTTCCAGGGCCGTTTCGGGGTTGATGTCGATGAAGCGGGCGTAATTGACCAGCGAAAAAAGTAGGTCGCCAAATTCGGCTTCGGCCCTCGCCGGGTCGATGGTCTGATTGTCGAGAGTGTTATATTCCGCCTGAAATTCCTCCATTTCCTCGCGGACTTTTTCCCAAACCTGGGCCTTTTCCTCCCAGTCGAAGCCCGCGCCCCGCGCTTTCTCCTGAATGCGCATCGCCTTGACCAGCGCCGGTAGCGACAGCGGCACGCCCGAAAGTACCGAGCGATTGCCTTCTTTCATTTTCAACTGCTCCCAGTTTTGCTTCACCTGTTCTTCGGTATCGGCGACTACGTCCGCGTAAATGTGCGGGTGACGGGCGATGAGCTTGTCGCAGATGCCGTCGAGCACGTCGGCGACGTCGAATTGGACGGTCGTGCTGGCGCTGGGTTCGGACGCGATTTTTGAATAGAAAACCAGATGGAGCATCACGTCGCCGAGTTCCTTTTTCACCTCCGTCAAATCGCCTTCCAGTATCGCGTCGGATAGTTCATAGGTTTCTTCGATGGTCAGATGCCGGAGGCTTTCCAGCGTTTGCTTGCGGTCCCAGGGGCACTGGGCGCGCAATTCGTCCATAATCGTGAGCAGGCGATCAAACGCCGTGAGTTGGATTTGGCGGCGGGAGGGAGTTTCGGGCATGGGAGATGAAGTGTGAAAAGAATTGCTAATTTGCCCAGGGTGACGACCCTGTTTGTTCAGACAAAATTGAGGACTGGCCTTTAAATATTGAACATCGCCGATTGAATTGATTTAATCACAAAATTAGTAGCTCCGTAGCGTAGGGTTTAAACCCTACGCTACGGAGCTACAAAACTGATTTTAAAACTACATAAAACTCAAACAGTTTTCCATTTAATGGCGCAACCAACTGATTTAGTAGTATTTAACCCGACCGGTTTGCCCGCCAGCAAGTTGTTGACGGCATCTTCCACGTAGCGGTGGGTTACACTCCCGGCATCCTGCGAATTATCGTCGATAGTACCCATGTACTGCACCGTAAATTTGTCGCCTTCGCGCTTGAGCACCACAACGTACGGTGTGCGGGTTGCCCCGAAGGCGCGAGCCACTTCCTGGGTTTCGTCGGCGAGGTAGGGAAACGAGTAGCCCTTTTCCCGCGCCCGGACTTTCATGTTCTCAAACGAATCCTCTTCGTAAGCGGCTGGGTCGTTGGGATTGATACCAATGACGGGGAAACCCTGCGACATAAATCGCTGGTTGAGCGCAATGACGCGGTCTTCGTAGGCCCGCGAAAACGGGCAGTGATTGCAAGTAAACACGATGATGGCGCCCTTGCCATCCTTGAAATCTGCCAGAGATACTGTCCGGCCATCGACGTTTTTCAGGCGAAAATTTGCCACAGCATCGCCAATGCCGTACCCGAGCGGATTGGCCAACGGAGCGGCTGCGTTTTGTACGGGTTGCTGCCCGGCACCCAGCGTCAGCAGCATGACCAGGCCGGCAAGTAAGCGGGCCGGAGGATTAAGTTTCGTTTTCATGAAAAGGAGCATAAAACAGGAGTTGAAACGCGCAGAAGAATCTCTAAAGAAAAGGAGTCAATTCTACGCGGAGTTCGTTGAAATTCAAAGGCCGTTCAATCAGTTTCCGGCGATTTTTCTGATGATTGATAATCAGCGTGGCCGGAAGGCTACCCGACCAGGAACGGTCGATCTGGTCGATCAGGGTATTGTGGTCGGTTTCGTTGAGCAACACTACCGGGCAGGTCAGTTTCCGACTGCGCACCAGTGGCAAAACCTTACTTTCCAATTGATTAACAAAATCCATGCTAATCAACAAAAATTTGACTTTCTGGCCCCGAACGGCCTGGTTGAGGGCCTCCAGCGCGGGGAGTTCCTGAAGGCAGGGCTTGCACCAGGTCGCCCAGAAATTAAAAACGTAAGTGGTATCGGTGGCCTGGCTCATCAAGGTTTGGAGTTCGGGCCACTTCACTACGCGCACTTGCTGGGCCGTTGCCCGCTGTGCCAGCGCCAGCAAAATGAGTAGAAACGAGAACCGAATTACGGACGAAATCATACGCCTAACTAACGTAAACCCGCCCCAAAAGTTTCATGGCAAGCCCGCAGACTGTCAAGCGCTTAAACTTTTTTGAGGCCGTACTTTTTCGTTCCGCCGGGATCACGTATATTTGCAGCCCTGTTCGGAACTCCGTCGTCTCGGAACCTTCTGTCAGTCAAACCGTTAAATAAAATCATGTACGCAATTGTAGAAATCGCAGGTCAGCAATTCAAAGTTGAAAAAGACCGTTTCCTCTACACCCACCGCCTGGCGGGTGAGGAAGGCGCTGCCCTCGTGTTCGACAAGGTACTTCTTGTCGACAATGCCGGGGCCGTGCAGGTTGGCGTTCCCACCGTAGCGGGGGCCACCGTAACCGGCAAAATCCTGGGCCACGTGCGCGGCGAAAAGGTGATCGTTTTCAAAAAGAAACGGCGCAAAGGCTATCAGAAACAGACCGGTCACCGCCAGGATCTGACGAAGGTTCTCATTGAAGAAATCGCTCTCTAAAAACCGTTTGGAGTTTGAGGGCGACCGTTGCGTAGTTTAAGGTTGACGTAAAGTAACCTCAAACCGCGCGGCGGTTGCCCCAAACCCCCAAACCCCAAACCATCCTTTGAAATGGCACACAAAAAAGGGGCCGGTAGTTCCCGAAACGGACGCGAGTCGGAAAGTAAGCGACTCGGCGTCAAGTTGTTTGGTGGTCAGACGGCCATCGCTGGTAATATTATCGTGCGTCAGCGCGGTACGCGCCATAATCCAGGCCGCAACGTAGGCCTCGGCAGAGACCACACGCTGTTCGCCCTGACCAACGGCATCGTTGAATTCAGGAAAGGCTTGAAAGGCCGCTCGTTTGTCAACATCAACCCGATTAGCGATACCGTCGCGATTGCCGTCGACACGACTCCGGTCGCCGTGGCTCCCGTTGAAGTAGCGGCGGTACCGGTTGCTGCCGTTGAGGTCGCTCCGGTCGTGGTTGCTCCGGCTGAGGTTGCTCCGGTGGCCAAAACTAAGTCGAATGCTGCGGATGATCTGGCAAAAGTTGAGGGAATCGGCCCTAAAATCGCTGAGTTGCTCGTCAATGACGGAATTACGACGTTCGCGCAATTGGCCGCAACGCCGGTTGAGCGAATTCAGGAGATTCTGGACGCGGCGGGTTCAGCCTACACCGTGCATGACCCGGCTACCTGGCCGAAGCAAGCCGAATTGGCTGCCGCTGGCAACTGGGATGAATTGAAGACCTTACAGGACGAATTGAAAGGCGGGAGGGAATAATTTAAATCCTGATTTAAAACCAAAGCCCATCCCTCCCGAGTACTCGGGAGGGATGGGCTTTGGTTTTAATCGTAGTTTGGCCGGAACTTTTCTGAACTGGCGTGTTTTATTGCGCTGTATTATTTATTGACTGTAACCCAAGAGCCATGCTGAAGCCACAGATTCTAATCTACACCGAAGCCACGCCCAATCCCAACTCGATGAAGTTTGTCTTTAATTTCGAGTTGATTCCGGAGGGTACTTCATTCGACTACGCCGCGCCTGCCGAGGCCATTGCGGCGGGGCGGCACTCGCCCCTGGCCGTTGAGTTGTTCGGCTTCGACTGGGTGAAGCGGGTATTTATTTCGTACAACTTCGTCACGCTCACCAAAGCCGAAGCCACGCCCTGGGAAGAAGTATTGCCCCAGGCCAAGCAATTTTTAAAGGGCTATTTTGAAGACAAGAAACCGGTGCTAACGCAGGAGGCGACCCAATCGTACGAAGCCGCCGATGGGGAGCAAGATTCGGAGACGGTGCAAAAAATCAAAACGGTGTTGGATCAGTACGTCCGTCCGGCGGTGGAGTCCGACGGCGGTGCGATCAACTTCCATTCGTTTCACGAGGGCACGGTGAAAGTGCTTTTGCAAGGTTCGTGCAGCGGCTGTCCGTCTTCGACGCTCACGCTCAAAGCAGGCATTGAAAACTTACTGACCCGCATGGTGCCCGAAGTAAAAGAAGTCGTAGCGGAAGGCGTTTAAGTTGAGAACTTCGCCTCAGAACGGGAACCGTTCTGAGGTTTCAATCCGGGGCAGGAATCTCTACCAACGGGATTTCTGCCCCAATTTTGTTTTTGGCTACGTATTTTTCGTAGTAACGGCAAAAATCAGTGAGCGGGCATTCCCCGCATTTGGGTACCCGCGCCGTGCAAATGTACCGCCCGTGTAAAATAAGCCAATGGTGGGCCTTGGATACGTACTGTTGTGGAATATACGCCATTAATTGCTTTTCCACAGCCAACGGCGTCATCGCGGTTTGCGCGGCTAAACCCAACCGTTTCGACACCCGAAACACGTGCGTATCGACCGCCATCGTAGGCTGGTTGAAAATAACGGACGTAATGACGTGGGCGGTCTTGCGCCCAACCCCCGGTAGTTTTTGCAATGCCTCGACGGTCGCGGGCACTTCGCCCCCGTATTCGCCCACCAGCAGTCGCGCCATACCCAACAGGTGTTTTGCTTTGTTGTTGGGGTACGATACGCTGCGGATGTACAAAAACACCTCCTCCACCGTACTGCCCGCCAACGATTCGGGCGTTGGGAAACGCTCGAAAAGTGCCGGAGTAATTTGGTTGATACGCTTATCGGTACACTGGGCCGACAGGATGACGGCCACCAGTAACTCGTAAGGGTTGCCAAAGTGCAGTTCGGTCTGAGGCTCGGGGTAGTGTTGCGTGAAGTAATCGAGGAAGCGGCGAAACCGTTCTTTTTTGAGCATGGCGAAAAAAATGTCAATTCAGGCAGCGAGTGGGAGTCCACTACCTGAATTGACAAAACTGTAAAAAAGTGCTTAAATAACAAAGCCAACACCAGGTCTCAGAATATGAGGCGCTTGGGTTGGCTTTGATAATTGCGGGAAAAGGCCAGGATGTTGTCGACAACCCGGTCGGAAGGCGAGAGAATGGCGCGGTCAAGACCGGCCTTCAAATCAATGGTGTCGAGGTAGTACTCAAGCAGGATGGGGTCGGCCAGTAGGGCTTGTTCCGTCAGGGTATTTTCCTCTTCAGAAGTTTCCTCGTACGCGTAGCGGAGGATGTCATCGTGTGTAAAAGTTTTGGTCATAGCTCCGGTTATGTTTACTCATCATTTTGCGCAAATTGATGAGAGCATAACGCATTCGTCCCAAAGCCGTGTTGATGCTGACGCCGGTGGCGTCGGCAATTTCCTGAAAACTCATGTCTTCGTAGTGCCGCATAATCAGCACTTCGCGCTGTTGCTCGGGCAACCGCTTGATGAGCTCCCGCAGGTATTCATGCGTTTCGCGTCGGATGGTCATCGACTCCACGGAGTCTTCCGAAAAATCCAGCGAGTTAAACACATTACTACCGTCTTCGAACACAATGCTTGGGTAGCGTTTCTCTCGACGGAAATAATCAATAGCCAGGTTGTGAGCGATCCGAACGATCCAGGGCAAAAATTTACCTTCTTCGTTGTACTTACCCGACTTCAACGTTTCAACCGCTTTGATGAACGTGTCTTGCGTGAGGTCTTCGGCGGTGTACGTGTCTTTTACAATGAGGTAAATCGTTGTGTAGACCTTGGATTTATACCGATTAACTAAGAACGAAAAGGCGTCTTCATTGCCCCGGATGTAAAGCGATACCAGCTCACTGTCGCTAACTTGGACTTTTCCCATTTTGTTTGTCTGATTAAGTTAACGTAGAGCATTTGCACCATATTTCGTCTCCTATCGGGTTTTTTGAGTGAAGATACGACGGGTTTTATAAATTGTCCGTTCAAAAATAGAAGGCTTTCCAGAGATTCCCAAATTTCTCCCTCGCTAAATAGCGCGTAGCATCAGGCTTTTAACACTTTTTAACAAGTTGGAGGCTTGGGTGAGCAACCAACGCGTTGCTGTAAAACTTACGCAAAAATCAGGCCGATGGATACCAACTTCGTACTTTTATGAGTTAATCCAAGTTTAATCTTTAGCATGAAATACAAAAAGCACGTCTTCATTTGCACCAATCAGAAAGAATCGCCCAAGAAATGTTGCGGCGAGGTGCATGGCATGGAATTAGTAAACGCCTTCAAAGATGCCTTGAAAGCCCGCAATTTACACATTGAAATTCGCGCCCAGCGGACGGGATGCCTGGATATGTGCGCGTTTGGCCCGGCGCTGGTCGTTTATCCCGAAGGCATTTTTTACGGTGCCGTGCAACTGGACGACGTCGAAGAAATTGTGGAGAGTCACTTGGTGGGCGATGTACCCGTGGAACGGCTGAGGCTGGCGGTGTGAAAGCAGTTAATGGTTATTGGTTAATCGTTAATTGTGAGAAAACGTTGACGATTAACCAATAACCATTGACGAATCCACCATGCCCGAAATCCGCTACCGCATTTATCCGACGCTGCTCAATTCGTTTCTTTACTACGAGCAGCAGATACAATCGGCGGACGGGTCGGTGTTGGTCGCTTTCCAGGATCTGATCGATCGAATCAACCGGGTGAAGAAACCCGCTACGGTTGCTCAGCAACGCGGCATTGATTTTGAAAGCGCCCTGCTCACCGGCGAGGGCGAGGAAGTTTTTCCGCAACCCATCCTTTCGGAAATGCGTCGGAAACTGCCCCCGAAGTACCGCACTCAGGTTTACGTAAAAGCGGTGGTGCGCGGCGACATCGAGGTCTATGGTTTGGTAGACGTGCTGGGGGGAAACCGGGCGATCGACATCAAAACGACGGCTCGCTACGAAGCACCCAAATTCGCGTTCAACCCCCAGAACCTGTATTTACTGGGTTTGCATCCGTGGGGCGTGGAGCAACTGGACTACCTGATTACCGACTTCAACGGGGTGTACGTCGAAACGTATCGCTACGACACCTACGACTTTGAGCCGTTGCTGTCGGGTTTGGAACGGTTTGCCGGGTTTTTGGAAACCAACCAACCGCTGATTACGGATAAACGAGTATTGAAAATGCCGACTGAGAAGACGCGGCGAAAACGAGGAACGGATGGCATACAAACATCTCTTTTTTGACCTGGATCATACGCTCTGGGATTTTGAGCGAAACTCCAACGAGACTTTAGCCGAACTTTACGATGAATTTCACCTGGCTGCGCGGGGGCTGCAATCGCTGCCTGATTTTCAACGGGTCTTTTGCGCGGCCAATCTTGACTTGTGGCGTCTGTACGACACGAATCAAATTTCGCAGACCGAATTGCGCCACAGTCGTTTCCGGCGGGTTTTCTCGGCTTTGGGTGTACAGACGCACGATTGCTGTGATCCGCTCAACGAGGCGTATCTGAGTCGTTGTCCACAAAAAAGTCACCTCATCGAGTACGCCCGCGAATTGCTCGACTACCTGGCTCCGCGCTACCAGCTACACATCATCACCAACGGATTTGACGAAGTGCAGACGGTGAAAATGAACAAAGCGGGTTTGCTGCCGTATTTCTACCACGTGACGACTTCTCAAAACTCGGGTGCCAAAAAGCCCGATCCGCGTATTTTCAACCACGCGCTCCATCGCGCCGGAGCGGGTACCCGTGAAAGCCTGATGATTGGTGATAACTGCGAAACCGACATTGCCGGGGGCCGGGCGGCGGGCCTGGATACGGTGTTCTACAACCCAGCGCGGGTGAGCACGACCGAACAACCGACGTACACGATTCATCACCTGCGCGATTTGGTGAAGATTTTGTGAGCACTCAGCGGGGAAGTTTCTCCAACATCGCCTGAATAATTACTTCGTCGGCTTCTATTTCCAGTTTTTTGTGCGGATTCGTGAAGCCCGAAACCAGCGTAATCGCCGACCTGGAAAGGCCAAAGGTTTCGGCCAGAAATTTCACGAGATAGGCATTGGCTTTACCATCCTGAGCGGGCGCTCTGATTTTCACAGTCAATTGCCCCACTGCGTCGTAGGCCAATCGATCCACTTTGCTGTTGGGCTTAACGCGCACCTGGAGCAGCATACGATTCAGTAGATGAATTCGCCATACTCACTCCGAACCGTCACCTGTTTCTTTTCTGAAGCCTCGACGTAACCGATGACCTGCGCTTCCACGCCAAACGAGTGGGCGGCGTCGATAACGGCGTTGGCGTAACGGGCCTCCAGATACACTTCGAGTCGGTGACCCATGTTGAATACCTGATACATTTCCTGCCAGGTAGTTTCGCTCTCCTGCTGGATGAGCCGGAACAGCGGTGGCGTTAAAAACAAGTTGTCTTTAACGACGTGAAGGTTTTCGATGAAATGCAAAACCTTCGTCTGCGCTCCGCCGCTGCAATGCACCATGCCGTGTACAACGGGCCGGAGTTCGTGCAAAAACGCCTTCACAATCGGCGCGTAGGTACGCGTGGGGGAGAGGATCAATTGACCCACGTTCAGCGGAGTGCCTTCAGTGGCATCAGTCAGCTTTTTTGAACCACTGTAAATTAAACTTTCCGGAACGGCAGGATCAAAACTTTCGGGGTACAAATTGGCCAGGTAATGCCCCAGCACATCGTGGCGGGCCGAAGTGAGGCCATTGCTGCCCATGCCACCGTTGTAGGTTGTTTCGTAAGTGGCCTGTCCGTAGGAAGCCAATCCCACCACCACGTCGCCGGGTTGGATGCGGTCGTTGCTGATAACGTCAGCGCGGCGCATCCGGGCGATGACGGTGCTGTCTACGATGACGGTACGGGCCAAATCCCCCACGTCGGCGGTTTCGCCGCCGGTACTCTGAATGTCCACGCCATGATCGCGCAGCATCTGCAAAACTTCTTCGGTGCCGTTGATGAGTTCGGCAATGACTTCGCCCGGAATCAAGTTTTTGTTGCGCCCGATGGTCGAGGAAAGCAGCATCGGCCCCAGGGCACCCACGCAGAGCAAGTCGTCGGTATTCATCACGACGGCATCCTGGGCAATGCCCCGCCAGACCGACAAATCGCCCGTTTCGCGCCAGTACAAATACGCCAGGGCTGACTTGGTACCGGCCCCGTCGGCGTGCATGATGGTGCAATACGCCGGATCGCCCGCCAGGGTATCGGGTGATATTTTGCAGAAAGCTTTTGGAAAAAGTCCCTTGTCGAGACGCTCGATGGCGCGATGAACGTCTTCTTTGGAAGCAGAAACGCCCCGCTGGGCGTAGCGATCAGATTGCATTCGACAAAAGTAAGGTTTGAGGGTTTGAAAAGTTTGAGGGTTTGAAAGTTTGAAACGGATTAAATTAACCCTCAAACTTTTCAAACCTTTCAAACCTTCAAACCTTTCTTCAAACCTATTTGAGTACCTTAAATTCCGTGCGGCGGTTGGTCTGGTGTTGTTCTTCGGTTTTGGCGTTCTTGATAATCAACTGCCTTTCGCCGTACCCTTTGGCGGTAATTCGATTGGGTTCGATCCCGCGCGAGATGATGTAATCCACTGCCGACTTAGCCCGGCGTTGCGACAAATCCTCGTTGTAAGCGTCAGAACCGCGTACGTCCGTGTGCGAACCGAGTTCAAGTTTGATCTGCGGATTGTCTTTCAAAATCTGCACAATTTTATCCAGTTCCGGCGAAGCATCGGTACGGATGTTGTCTTTATCCAGGTTGTAATAAATCGGATTGATGGCAAACAACTTATTGATAACCAGGTTGGGCGCGGGCTTATCGATGGAGACGGTGGCGTAAAACGTCGTATCCGTCACGGGTTTTACCAAGCGTTCCACCGGAATGGTTTTCCCTACCGTGCTGAATGGATCCCGTTTGGTAAAATACGTGGGTTTCTCCACCACAATCGTGTACGTCTGCTCGGCGTTCACGGGGAACGGCCCAAACTTACCCTCGCGAAGCGTCAGGGCTTCACCAACGGGCCGCTGGCTGGCATCGAGCACGCGCACGCGCACGGAATCAAGCGGGCGATTCGCGGGGTCGACCACGGTTCCGGCCAGGAAATAACGTGCTGTGCGTGCCGTGGGGGTAGTGACCGTGGGCGTTGTGGTTGTGTCTTTTTTGGGAACAGGCGGTTTTTGCGCAATCGTGGGAATGGGTTCTTTGGCAGGTTCAAAGAAATAAATGTCATCGTCGCCCTTGCCGCCCTCGCGATTGGACGAAAAATAACCGCTGACGGTGTCCGCCAACACGAGCGCGAAGTCATCAAAGCGGGAATTGAAGGGCTGGCCGAGGTTTTCGATGACAATCTCCCCTTCATTCCGGGTGGCGACAAACAAATCGAGACGGCCCAAACCCGGATGCCCGTCGGAGGCAAAATACAATTTACTCTCTGCCGAGACGTAGGGAAACATATCGTCGCCGGGCGTATTGATGTCACGGCCCATATTCACCGGACGCCCAAATCGCCCTGAATTATCCACGTTGGCGCGGTAAATATCGATGCCGCCCGCTCCACCTGGACGGTTGGAGCAGAAATAAAGCGTCCGCCCGTCGTTGGAAAAAGCGGGCTGGGCGTCCCAGGCCGCCGAATCGCTGACGGCAACCAGTTCGGGTTCCGACCAGGTTGCACCCGCGAGCCGGGTTACGTACAAATCCACGTCGGCGGTGTTGCCCTTGCCGCGTTTCTTGCCCGTGTTGCCCCGAGCAAAAACCATCAGCTTGCCGTCGCGGGTGAACGCCGGCGTACCCTCGTTCAGGTTTTCCTGAAAAAGGGTTTCGCTAAACAACTGCGTTGGGCCGGTTTCGGTCGAGGCCGTCAGGGGCGTTTTGTATAGCCCAAGCATTGGCTGCCCATTGGTTTTGTACATCACTTCCTTACGCGACGCCGTGAAGAGCAGATTACTTCCCTGTAAAATCGGTGAAAACTCAGCCCCCGTCGTGTTGATGCCTTCGAGGTTGCGCACCGCAACCTGTTTTTGCCGACCGTAGAGCGAGTCGACCATCGTCAGGTTCTGGATTTCACGGCGGGCTTTATCGGCCATGACGCGGTCACGCTGGGTGGTTTTTGTGAATCGCTCCAATTGCTCAGCGGCGTCTTTATAACGCCCCAAGGACTTGAGCGCGAAACCGTAGTGGTAGCGGGCAGCAGGTTCGTTGAGATTGGCGGTAAGGGCTTTTTCGTAAAATTCCGCCGACTGGGGCAGCCGATTGGAGAGGCGGTACGATTCAGCAATCAGGTAATTGACCCGCGCCGGATCGTGCGCCACGGATTGCTGGAAATCCTTGATGGCAAGTTCATACTCGCCGTTATTAAATTTTTTCTGCCCTTGTTTAAAGGTTTGCAAAGTCGAATTGCAGCCCGTAAGCCATCCTACCGCCAGCAGCAGCAGAAGGATCGGGCGAAACATGGATACACGCATGGTCAGGTAAAAGCTCAGACGATTGGTTGCCAAGTTAAGTAAACATCGAGACGCGCACCAATTTGGCGCGACGTTTCCTATTATAAACCCTTTTTGCGGTGAAATTATTTTACCTTTGCGGGCTAAACTTTAGCCGAACAAAGGCTCAGTTAGCGCTTCAATTTTTTACTGCCGGGAGGCGGCAATTTTCCAACAAAATCATGGCTAATAAACGAGACGACCGACGCGGTGGTGACCGCAACGACGACCATCGCCCCAACAACCGCCCCTCATTCGGGCGCAAACCCGGCCCCAACCCCCGGAGTACCCAACCCAACAATGATCGCCCGACAGGAGGGCGACCTACCCGACCAACCGGGTTTTCCCCGCGTCGCGATGAAGGTGACCGCCGCAACGACGACCGCAGTGGTAACGACCATCGCCCCGATTCACGCTCAAATTTTAACGATAACCGCCCTACCCGGCCTACAGGCTTTTCGCCGCGCCGGGACGATGGTAACGACCGCCGCGACAACGATCGTTCCGGCGAACGAGGGCCACGCCGGGAAGGCAGTAACGAACGGCCTTTCTCGCCCCGTAAACCTTACGGAGCTTCCCGCCCGGAAGGGGATCGCCCCCGCCGCCCAGGTTCCGAACGACCCTCGGGTGGCGAGCGCAAGCCCTTTGGCCCGCGCCCGTCGTTCGGGCAGAAATCCGGCTTTGGTCGCCCGGAGCGCCGGTCGGATGGAGAATTCCGCCGCGACGACGACCGCCGGGGGAGTGCCCCGCGTAGTGAGGATCGTCGCGAAAGTCGGCCCTTTGGCAGTGACCGTCGAGGTGGCGACTCCCGGAGTAACGACTCCCGGAGTGAGTTCCGTCCCGGTGGTGATCGTCAAAATGAGGATCGGCGTACTTTCCGTTCCCGCCCCGGCGAAAGTGACTTCAGAGCGAAGCGGCCCGATTCCGGCCCCCGCGATTTTCCGGATAAAAAACGATTTGACAACAGCGACCGTCCCAACAACGAGCGGCGCGATAAGCCGTTTGGCGACCGTCCGGCCAGAAAATTTGGCGATAAACCCGCCTTTGGCTCTAAACGCCCAGACGCTGATGGGCCGCGCCCACGCCGGGAAACTGATACGGAGTACCCAACGCCCCGGCCCGACAGCGAAGGGCTAACACCGCGCAAACCCTTGTTTAAGAGTCGTAGTCGTTACGACGAGGCCGATGGCCGGACGCCCAATTATGATTTGGATCGGTTTAGGGCGAACGCGCCGAAACGCATTCAGAGCAAAATTCGGGAAGAAGACCGCGAGACCATTCGGTTGAACCGGTACATCGCCAACGCGGGCGTTTGTTCCCGCCGCGACGCCGACAAATTGATCGAGTCGGGCGAAGTCACGGTCAACGGCAAGGTCGTGACCGTGATGGGCCATCAGGTGAAACCTGGCGATGTGGTAAAGTACGGTAACCGGGTACTCAATCCGGAAAAACTGCTGTACGTACTGCTCAACAAACCCAAAGATTTCATCACTACCACGGACGATCCCGACGACCGCCGGACGGTGATGGACTTAGTGAAAAATGCGGGACCGCAACGGATTTATCCCGTTGGGCGGCTCGACCGCAACACCACGGGCCTGATTCTGCTGACCAACGATGGCGAACTGGCGGACAAACTGATGCACCCTTCGCACGAAATTAGGAAGGTGTACCAGGTGGAACTCGATAAACCCTTCACGACCGAGCATTTTGAACAAATGAAGGCGGGCTTCGAACTGGAAGATGGTGCGATCAAACCGGATGAACTGGCCATCGTCACGCCCGATGCGCAGGTGGTGGGCATCGAGATTCATAGCGGGCGCAACCGCATCGTGCGGCGGATGTTCGAGCACCTGGGCTACGAAGTGACCAAGCTCGACCGCACCGTGTACGCGGGCCTCGACAAGAAAGACTTACCCCGTGGCAACTGGCGGTATCTGACGGAGAAAGAAGTGATTAAGTTGAAGTATTTTTGAAATAGAAGAGACTAAACTCAATTGCAAAACGGCCTACGTTCAATAACGTGGGCCGTTTTTCTTGTAGACATTAGACTGCTTTATGATTGACCCTTCCAATGCCCTCCGCACAAGCCTCAACTTCAGACATGGAATAGGCTGGTAATTAAGCCCTTAGTTCCCAGGATTAATGTCTTTAACCAGGATTGTCCCTTCTCGGGTACCATCACTCTTCCAGAGCTCTGGGCCATGGATACCATCATCAGCCGTAAAATAGAGCGTGCCGTTGAAATTGGTCAGATCCCGGGGATCTGAGCCACTACTCCCCGTCAGTATGTCTTTGACCAGGACCGTACCGCCCGTAATGCCATCACTCTTCCAGAGTTCAAAGCCATTGGTGGCATCATCAGCCCTAAAATAGAGGGTGCCGTTGACATTGGTTAGACTAAAAGGATTTGAGCCTTTAATCAAACTTTCACGTAATTCTTTTGTTAAATCATCCTCTTTGACCTGCACGGCTGGCTTTTGAGCCTGAATGGGAAAGAGGGTTAGGATCAGCAGAAATGTCAACAAGGATTGCTTGATTGCCGGAGAGGCTACAAAGAAAATAGAGTAGGTTTTCATCAGAATAAAAATTGGTTGGGGCAGAACACGCATTACGGATTTATCGTCAAAAGTACTCTACCCGAAGATTTTTATAAAATGTTGATTATAAGCCAATTGAATAATAGCCCATCGAATAAATGAATCTATACAATTCTGCCAAAATCGAATGAAATCTTCCTTAGGCTGTTTGAGTCCACTGCGTATGATGTCAAGTCCTTTTCTGAAA
>JAJAZB010000106.1 GCA_026785975.1 Cytophagaceae bacterium
GAAAGAAGCAGTTGATTCATGGCGGTGATCGGATAGCTTGTTGACGGAATCAACGCAAGCTAACTCTATTGCTGGGTAAGGCAATAGAACCGGGCCGGTTTCAACCGAGTTTTGAGCAAACGCTTGAAACCAGAGAAACGGCTGCCTATTACCGTGGTCTATGACACGCACAGCACGAAACGCGCTTCATTCCAGGGTTGAGGAGAAAACGGAGTTAAGGATTCAAGATCGCTCTGAATTCATCGAGCGTCACAACCACCACACGAGGAAACTCATTGGTTTTCAGTACGTTGAAATGGTGATCGTTGGTTATCAGATAATCAGCACCGACTGAAATGGCGAGATCGGCGAACTTATTATCCTCCGGGTCGCTCTGAATTAGGTTCCAACGAAAGAACGGCTCGGCGAAGAGCGCATTGGGGGCGTCATCGAGCGAAGTAAGGACGTATTCGGCTACGGAGCCGTTGAAAAACTCCCCGATTTTCTCGGCGTACTCATCCAGAATTTCCGTGCTTACGGCCCACTCGAAACGTTCTTCCACGAAGGCGTTGTAAAGCCATTTCTGTTCGCTATTGGCTGGTATCGCCGGAATCAGGCAGTTGGTGTCGAGCACGATCCTCATTTCCGCCGCCCCTGGCGATTGAGTACCGCGTCGTAATCGGCCTGGGAGTAGCCTTTTTCCTCAGCAACCTTATCGGCAGTTTCGCGCGCTTTTCGAGCGTAGTGTTGAGTCAGCAGGCGCTTCACTTCCTTTGTTTCTTCCTCGCTCATGCCCCGGTCAAACATCCGCAGCAGGCTCTTTTGTACGTCATTCAATTTCGTTGCTTCCATGCGTTGTCAAGCTAATCGTCTCTAAAGATAAAACAGAATTCGCAAAAAGTGGTTTGGCCTGTTACCGTGGTCTCCGCCGAAACTTTTTCACGGATGTTCCCGCAAACCTTGCCATTCCCCCCCGCTTTCGGCAACTTTGTAGGTAGTTCTACCTTCCTACCTTCCCTGAAACATGACGATGTGGCTCGTTTGGGCGTGCCTGTCCACGTTCGCCTATTGCGAAATTTTACTCAAGCCGTCCCACTGGGCGGAGGTACCCGGCGTGGCCGCTGCCGACTCGTTGGAACCAATCAAGGTGGCCGAGGTTTCCGCGATTCCGTTGCAAACGGAATTCGCTCCGAAACCAACGTCGACGCCGGTTTCTCCCACTTCGATGCCTTCTTCACTGACTACGTTTCCGGCTTCGTCGCACCGCGAAACCATTTGGGTCGATAGCGTACTGACTTCCCTGACGGAGGACGAGAAAATCGGGCAGTTTTTCATGGTGGCTTCGTTTTCCAACCGGGAGGAAAACTACTACCAACGCATGGACTACCTCGTGCGCGATTTGCACGTGGGCGGCCTAATCTTCTTTCAGGGCGACCCGGCGACGCAGGCCGAACTGACCAACCGCTACCAAGCGCTGGCCCGCACGCCGTTGATGATTAGTCTCGACGCCGAAAGCGGCCTGGGGATGCGGCTCGATTATGCGATGACGTTCCCCAAGCAAATGACCCTGGGTGCGATCCGCGACAACCGACTGATTTACGACATGGGCCGCGAGATCGCCCGGCAGTGCAAGCGCATTGGCGTGACGCTCAACTTCGCGCCCGTCGTCGATGTCAACAGCAATCCCAATAATCCGGCCATCGGGATGCGGTCGTTTGGCGAAATCAAGGAGAATGTGGCCGAAAAAGGCATTGCCTACATGAAAGGGATGCAACAGGCGGGCGTACTGGCCTGCGCCAAGCATTTTCCCGGTCACGGCGATACCGAGAGCGATTCGCACCACACGCTGCCCCAGGTGCCGCACAACGGGGAACGGCTGCAAAATCTGGAGTTGTACCCCTTTCGTCAACTCATCGCGGATAGCGTGGGGAGCATCATCGTCGGGCATTTGAACGTGCCGTTTTACGAAAACCGGAACATTGCCGCGACGCTCTCCAACAAAATTGTGACGGGGCTGCTCAAGCAGGACATGGGGTTTAAGGGCCTCGTCATCACCGACGCGCTGAATATGCGCGGGATTACCCGGTCAAATAATGCCACCGACGCCAATTTGCAGGCTCTGCTGGCGGGCAATGATATTTTGCTTTACGCCGAAAACGTTGCCCAGAGCATCCAGAAAATAAAAGGAGCGATTCAGGATAGTCTGATTACGGGCGAAGAAATTGATTGTCGGGTGCGGAAAATTCTGCACGCCAAGTACCGGTTGGGCCTTTACGACCGCAAACCGCTACAACTGGTCAACCTGGGAAAGGAACTGCAAACGCCCCAGGCGCAGAATTTGAAACAGCAACTTTACGAACAGGCCATCACGGTGGTGCGCAACGAAGGCAAGTTGCTCCCCTTCGTTCACCTCGATACGATGCGCTTCGCCTCCGTAGCTATTGGCGAGGTCGCCAACAATACCTTCCAGCAAACGCTCAGTAAATACGCCCCGTTCCGGCATTTCACGAATGACGCCAAGTCGGACAACGAGTGGTTTGAAGAAGTACTTACGGAGGTCGATTCGGGCCGAACCGTCGTGGTGAGTCTGCACGAAATGAGCCAGCGGGCCTTCCGGGGCTACGGCATTTCCGAACCCACGAAATCGTTTATCCGCCGTTTGCAGCAACGAAACCGCGTGATTCTCTGCGTGTTTGGCAACCCGTACAGCCTCAAATTTTTCTCGGATTTACCCGCGCTGGTTTGCGGGTACGAAGACAACCCCATCACGCAGGCCGCCGTGGCTCAGGTGCTGTTTGGGGCAATCCCCGCCAGGGGGCAGTTACCCGTATCGGTCAATGGAACGTTCAACGTAGGAACCGGCATCGAAACCGAGGCCATCGGTCGGTTGAGTTACGGCTTGCCCGAAAGCGTCGGGATGAGTTCGGCCAAACTGAGTGAGGTCGATAAAATTGTGAAAAGTGAGATCGACGCGCGCGCCTTTCCTGGCTGTCAGGTACTCGTGGCGCGGAAAGGCAAGGTGATTTTTCAGAAAAACTTCGGAAAACTTACC
>JAJAZB010000107.1 GCA_026785975.1 Cytophagaceae bacterium
ACGCGCTGGCGCAAGAAGTGCCCGCAAGCAACATGATGGAAACGCGGCGACCGGTTTTGGCGGCTTTTCTGGCTGGTTTTAGCGAGGTAGCCGACGTGGTGTTCGTCGTTCACGGCTCAACCACCCACACCCGCGCCTCGGCCTGGTTTACCACCGACGACCCTGGCCTGCCGGGGACTTCCTACACCTTCGATGGCTTGGCGCGTACGCACAGGCATTTTCCGCGCATTCCGGGGAGTGCCGCCATTCCGGTGTCGCTGGATCAGAGGGGCTTGACCATTTTGCACGAATTCGGGCACGCCGCTTCTGATTTTACCAACGGGCAAGTGACGGATCTTTACGAAGACGGGGGCGCGGGCACGGACTTTTTGGTCAATAAAAAGTTTCGGGCCGCAGCTACTGATCCGGTTCCGGCCAGTTTTGCCAATTACAATGGCACCACGTTCGCCTCCGACCCGACCCGCAACGGCTTGGGTTATGAACCCGCCTGGCACTCGTATCACGCCCGTTTGCTTGACGGCACCCGACCAAATTTGATGGACAATTATTGGCTTGCTTTGGGCGATGAACAGCTTTGTCGGCTCGATGAATTGACGTATTTTTGGTTTATGGATCGACTGAATGCTAAGTTTTCGCGTTAACGTTTTGTACCAATCGAAACCGATGGAACCACTCAAACCTACTTTTCGCGAGGCGCTTAAAGAGGCCCACCCCGGCCTAAGCGACGAAGTGATTGACCGCGCCGAGGAATTACTCGCGCAACGGTTTCGCATCGACCCTGACCTCGAACCCCAACGGATCCGGAAGTTGGATCGGCAACGGGCCGCCTTATTGCAAAAGGAGATGCCCAACTACGAGAAGGTTCTGCGAATAGCCTCCGATCAGGAGAACCGGTGAGTGCCGCCCTTCAGGTTTCCTATTCATTCCCAATCAACCGTTTTGGCATCAGGCCGGTATTTTCCCCTGGCTGCGCTGCTCGTATTCTTTCGGCGTCAGGTTGACTATTTTTTTGAATTGCCGGTGAAAATGCGACAGGTTGTTGAACCCGCTGGCGTAGCAAACCGGCCCAATATCCAACTCCCCCTCCGTCAACAGTTTACAGGCAAAGCCCACCCGCACTTCCGTCAGGTACTGGAAATAACTTTTTCGGGTGCGTAGTTTGAAATACCGGCAAAACGCCGACACGGACAGGTTGGTCAACGCAGCGACCTCGGCCAGTGAAATAGCCTCCCGGAAGTGATTGATGGTGTATTCGTAGACCCGGTTGATTTTTTCCGACGACTTTTCGTGCGCCGTGCTGACGTACCCGGCAGGATTCAGGTACTCAACTTCGGACGAACGGCCCAGGCAATCGAGAATGGTTAGAAGCGCCAAAACGCGGTTGGTGCCGCTGAGGGCGGCCAGGCCAAGCAAACGCTCCGCGACGGCCAGCCGGGTTTCTCCGTAAAACGTAAGGCCCCTTTGCGCCCGCTCCAGCAGCGTACCGATGGGCTGAAACTCTTTGACGCTCAGGAATTCCTTACCCAAAAAATCCTCGTTGAATTGCACCACCACGGTTTCGGGCGACTCCGGGTTGGCCAGGTAGTGAACGCGGTCACGCTGCCGGGTGTGGGGTAAGTTTTTGCCCAACAGCAGTACCTCGCCCTCCTCGATGCTCCGGATGCAGTTGCCCACAAAGTTGGTGCCTTTGCCCTTGATGCAGTACAGCAACTCGACCTCGGGGTGGTAGTGCCAGGGGTTGTCCCAGGCAATGGCATCCCCCTTCACGACGAACGAGTAGTCGAGGTGCTCAGGAACTTTGAGTAACTGAGGCTTTTGCGAAATCATTGTACTAAAAAGGATAAATTTGGTTCGCCCGCGCAATCAGAAAGCAAGATCGTATCGACAGTGAGTAAGTTCGTGGATTTTATCGGGATTTTTTTTACCGAGTTTTGCAGTGAAAATAAAGCTGATTTTTGAACAATTATTTTTAACCTAAACCGATCATGACAAAAATAGCCCTTGTTGGTGCCGGTGGCAAAATGGGCTGCCGGTTGACCGACAATTTCCTGAAATTTCCCACTTACGACGTGTACTACCTCGAAGTCGGCGAACGCGGCTGCGACAACCTCCGTGAGCGCGGCGTCAGCGTGACCGACCCGCAAACGGCCATTCCCGATGCCGACGTGGTCATTCTGGCCCTGCCCGACGTGGCCCTGGGCAGCCTTTCCGCCCAATTTATTCCGATGATGAAACCCGGTGCCCTCGTGCTCACGCTCGATCCGGCCGCCCCGCTCGACGGCGTGATCGCCCACCGCGACGACCTGGGTTACGTCATTGCGCACCCTTGCCACCCCTCGGTGTTCAACTGGGAACCCACCGAAGCCGCAACCCGCGATTTTTACGGCGGGATTTCGGCCAAACAATCCATCGTGGTGGCGCTCATGCACGGCACCGAAGCCCACTACGCGCTCGGCGCGCAGGTGGCCAGCGATATGTACCAGCCCATCAAATTGGTACACCGGATTACGCTCGAACAAATGGCGATTTTGGAACCGGCGATGGTCGAAACGCTGGCCCAAACCTGCATGGAAGTGGTGAAGGAAGGGTACGATAAAATCATTGAACTGGGCGTACCCGAAGCCGCCGCCCGCGATTTTGTGCTGGGGCATTTGCGCATTCAGATCGCCGTGCTGTTCAAGGAAGTGAACGGCAGTTTTTCCGACGCCGCCTACAAAATCAGCAAGCGGGCCAAACCCATTTTGTTCCGCGAAAACTGGCAGAAAATCTTTGAGATGGACGACATTCGGGAGCAAGTCCGCGACATCACCAATGCGTAAGGGCCATGCGAAATCTACGATTTGCCGTGTTTGGAACCGGCTTCTGGGCCAATTACCAGATTGCGGCCTGGCAGGAACTGGAGGGCGTCGAACTGGTCGCGTTGTACAACCGCACCCGATCCAAGGCCGAGGCAATGGGTCAGAAATTCGGCATCGAGCGGGTTTACGACAATGCCGATGACTTGCTGGCCAACGAGGAACTGGATTTTATCGACATCATCACCGATGTCGATACCCACGCGGTACTCGTTGAAAAAGCCGCCGCTAAGGGCATCCACGTGATTTGTCAGAAACCCATGGCGGCCGATTTTCCTACGGCTCAGCGCATGGTCGCCGCGTGCCAGCGGGCGGGCGTGAAGTTTTTTATTCACGAAAATTTCCGCTGGCAGGCCCCCATTCGCCGGTTGAAGGAAGTGCTGGATTCGGGCGTGATTGGCGAAGCGTTCAAGGCCCGCCTCACGTTCTGCACGGCTTTCCCCGTCTTCGACAACCAGCCTTTCCTGGCGGAGTTAGATCAGCTTATTCTGACGGATCTCGGTTCGCACCTCCTGGATATAGGTCGGTTTCTTTTTGGCGAAGCCCAAAGTCTGTACTGCCAGACCGCCCGCATAAACCCCGCCATCAAGGGCGAAGACGTGGCCAGTGTATTCCTGAAAATGCGGAATGGCGTGCAGTGTTACGTGGAAATCTCGTTCGCGTCTATTTTAGAAAAAGAAGCGTTTCCCCAAACCCTGATTCTGGTCGAAGGCAGCGAAGGATCCCTGCACCTGACAACCGATTTTATCCTGAACATCACCACCCGAAGCGGTACGCGCCCGGTTGAATGCAAGCCCAAAATGTACGACTGGCTCAACCCGGACTACGCGGTGGTGCATTCAAGTATTGTCGATTGCAACCGGGATTTGCTGAACGGCTTGCGGGGGGGGAAATCGGAAACCACCGGGGAAGATAATTTTGAGACGGTGCGGTTGGTACACGCTTGCTACGAATCGGCGGGGCGGAATGCGGTGATTACGTTGTAAAAAAGCGGCTTGCGCAAACGATTACCGCAAGCCGCTTTTTTACTTTTTACGCAGGTTCGGCCAGGCGTATTTTAGCCCTGGTTGATGGTGCTGGGATCCAGGTACATGTATTCCCAAAGGTGACCATCCAGATCCTGGAAACCGCGCCCGTACATCCCTTCGTAATTTTGGGCCTATTTTTCCGTAACTCTGATTGCAGTCGCTTTGTATCCGCCGCCCGGATAAATCCATTCGATGTTCAGGGTATTACCGTCGTCGCTGAATTTACCCTTCATAAATCCGTCAGAACCTTTCTTGTCCATCCAAATCGTCAAGCCTTCGTCGTCCATTTCATAGACGTAATCGAGCGTCATCCCGTCCATAAAACTATAAACGCGCGTCTTGATTTCCTGGCTCGGTTCTTCACCGAATTCCTGCTCATGTCCGATCAGTTCAATGCCTTTAATCGGATGTCCGTTGCGCTCAAAATCAAAGCGTTGAATGAGGAAAAA
>JAJAZB010000108.1 GCA_026785975.1 Cytophagaceae bacterium
GACCGTTCGCTAACTAATCCCCCGGAAAAGCTTGGAATTGGGTTGAAAAACATAACTTCCCGGTGTCAGTACCTCACGGCCCGACTGACCTACCAAGCCGATGCCAGCGGAACGCTCGTCCTCATCGAAATCCCTGATGCCGCCCCCCGAACTGGTGCGCGTACTCATCGTGGACGACCACCGGCTATTTAACGACGGCCTGCGGGCCATGCTCGCCGACGAGCCTCGTCTGGCCGTGGTAGGTCAGGTTTACGACAGCCGAGAAGCCCTGCGCCAGATTCACCTCCTGGCCCCCGACCTGATTCTACTCGATTTTAATATGCCCCACCTTGATGGACTCACCCTCACCCGGCAATTGGTGAACGAATTTTCAGGAATTAACATCTTAATTTTGAGCATGTACGCCGAGCAGCGCTACATCGCCGATTTCAGCAGAGCCGGGGCTAAAGGGTATTTGATTAAAACCGCCAGCCGCCAGGAGGTCGTAGCCGCCGCGTTGGCGATAGCCCGTGGCAGTAGCTACTTCGCCCCCTTGCCAACCGCCGGGGCGGGCAACAACCATTCGGGCGATGAATTTTTGAAACGATTCAGCCTCACACCCCGCGAAGTGGAGGTCATCCGGCAGGTACGCCAGGGGCTTTCGAGCCAGCAGATCGCTGATTTGTTGTGCGTTAGTTTCTACACCGTCGAAACCCACCGTCGAAACATTCACCTCAAACTTGGTATCACCAACTCGCAGGAACTGGTCCGGTTTGCGTTTGAGAATGGGATTTGACAGGAAAAAGGAGTAAGGGTTGAAAACTGCTTAGTCCTTTTTCCTTTACTCCTTTTCCTGATTGTTCCTACTTCAACCCCAAATCCTCCTGAATCCGTCCCACTTTCGCCTTCAGTGAATCGTATACGGCACCGAAGTCTTCAGGTTTGCTGAGCGGCGCATTCACCGAAACGTAAAACTTAATCTTCGGCTCCGTACCGCTGGGCCGGGCCGAAACCTTCGACCCGTCGGCGAGTACCAGCTGAATCACGTTCGATTTCTCGATGCCCATGCCCACCTCGATGGGCATTTCCTGGCCCGTGGTCACGTCTTTACGAATTAGATTTTCGTAATCGAGAATCGCGACGGGTTTAGAACCGGCCACGTCGGCGGGTGGGTTACCCCGGAAGTCGGCCATCATCCGCTGGATTTCTTCCGCGCCTTCCTTGCCTTTTTTGGTCAGGGAAATCAGGCCCTCGTAGTAAAAGCCATTTTCCATATACATTTCCGTCAGCAGGTCGAAGAGGCTCAAGCCTTGATCTTTGGCGTAGGCCGTTAGTTCGGCGATCATGGCGCAACTGGCAATGGCGTCTTTGTCGCGCACGGCGTCGCCGATGAGGTAGCCGTAACTTTCTTCGCCCCCGCCAATAAATTGCTCCTTCCCTTCGAGTTCACGAATTACCCCGGCGATGTACTTGAAGCCCGTCAGCGTGTTGTAGCACTTCACGTCGTAGCGAGCGCACATTTTGTCGATCAGGTCGGTCGTGACGATGGTTTTGGCCACAAATTCTTTCCCGGTCAACTTTCCAGCTTCTTTCCAGGCCCGCAAGAGGTAAAAAATAAGCAGGCTGGCCATCTGATTGCCGTTGAGCAACTGCCATTCCCCCTGCGCGTTTTTCACCGCCGAACCCACCCGGTCGGCATCGGGGTCGGTAGCCATCACCAGGTCGGCGTCGAGGCTCTTCGCCAGGTTCATGGCTAGGGTCATGGCTTCTTTTTCTTCAGGATTCGGGTACACCACCGTCGGGAAGTTGCCGTCGGGCGTGGCTTGCTCTTCCACAATCGTCACGTTGGTGAACCCGATTTTGGCCAGTGCCCGGGGCACCAACGTGATGCCCGTCCCGTGGATGGGCGTGTAGACGATCTTCAGAGCGTGTTGCCGGTGAATCACCTCGCGGTTCACCACGTTTTTGGCGATGACGTTTTGTAGGTACTGCTCGTCGATTTCCTCGCCGATGAGCGTCACCAACTCCGCGTTACCCCTGAATTTAATGTCATCCACCGACTGAATAGCGGCTACCTCGGCGATAATGGCCTTGTCGTGCGGCGCGACAACCTGCCCGCCGTCGTTCCAGTAGGCTTTGTAACCGTTGTATTCTTTAGGATTGTGTGAGGCCGTTACCACCACCCCACTCTGGCAGCCCAACAACCGGATGGCAAACGAAAGCTCGGGTGTGGGCCGCAGTTCCTTGAACAGGTACACCTTGATGCCGTTGGCCGAAAAGACATCGGCGGTTACCTGGGCAAATTCGGGCGAGCGGTTCCGGCTGTCGTGCGCAATGGCTACACTAATGGGCTGATTGGGGAAATTTTTTTGCAAGTAATTCGCCAACCCTTGCGTGGCGGCACCGACGGTGTAGCGGTTCATCCGGTTGGAACCAACGCCAATAATGCCCCGGAGGCCACCCGTGCCAAATTCGAGGTCTTTGTAAAAGGCATCGTTCAGCTCATTATCATTCTGAGTGTCGATCAGATGCTCAATGGATGTTTTAGTTTCGGGGTCATAATTGCCCGAAATCCAGGCTTGCACTTTTTGTCGGGTTAGGGCGTCGAGTCCGTTTGACATAGGTATTTGTTGTTATAAATAGTTGACGGGATACTACACTACGGATCAGATAAAGATGAAAACGAGCGTTGAATTTTTCGCACAATCTTACGGCTTTTTGACTCTGAAAGACAATTCAATTCCGTATTTAGTGGGTGGCACAGATTTCTACAGGAGAGTAATTACCGGTTCTGAAACGTGGATTATCTCGAAAAAAAATGAAATAAAATTCATTTTTTGTATACCACAAAGGGTAGACCTCCCGTTATAGACCCGTGACCTAAAGAGTTTTTTTTATCATAAATCCCTGATTATCAAACGCTTATCAACAAAATGGCTAAACTTTTACACGACCAAAAATCGATTGTTTCACGTTTAACCCTAAAGTTCAAAGTAGCGTTATGGAAAATAACCAAAACACCAACCAACCCAGAAAGTCGAACGGCTTATTGACAGCCGGACTTGTGGTCATGACCGCCGTAGCGGGTTTCCTCGGTTATCTGTTATCGCAGGAAAAAGAAGTCAGCGGACGGCAGGAGTCCGAAATTCAGACGAAGGTCGGCGAATTGGCCTCTACCCACGCCAAGCTCGATTCACTCTCGCTCCAACTCGATCAACGAATTGCCGAAGTACAACGCCTCGGTGGTAACGTCGACGAGTTGATGAAAGTAAAGGCTGATCTTGAAAAAGACAAGGCGTCTTTACGCAAAAACAGCCGGGTCTCGATTGCCAAGTATGACCGTAAAATCAAAGATTACGAAGCATTCCTGGTGCAGAAAGATGAGGAGATCGCCAAATTGCAGGAAGAAAATCAACAACTTTCGAGCAGCAACGAGCAGCTTAACACCGAGAATACCGGCCTGAAAACCAACCTTGAAACGACCCGGCAAGCCTACACGGACACCGTAGGTACCCTGGCTACGCAAAACAAGGAATTGGCTCAGAAGGTGACGATTGCCTCGGCCCTGAGAGCAGAAAACGTGCGCGTGTACGCCATTACGCCCAAAGGCAAAGAGCGTGATGGCGAAAAATACAAAGCCAAGCGGATGGACAAAATCCGGGTAGCGTTCCAACTGGCGAAAAATCCGCTGACCAAAGAAGAGCCGAAAGATATTCTGGTTCGCGTACTTGACCCCGAAGGTGCCGTGGTTTCTGACCAGGCTACGGGTTCGGGTACGTTCACTACCCAGGGTGGTCAGGAGCAGGTGTACACCACGAAACAACAAATCCGGTTTACCAACGATAGCCCGACGGTCGAGGTGGTTTATGGGCGTGGTTTGCCCTACAAAAAAGGGAAGTACAACGTTGAATTGTACTCGGAAGGCTTCAAGATTGGCGAAGGCGTTTTTGTCGTTCGCTAATTCGTTCCAAGTTCTTTCTGGTCAACTAAAAGACGAGGCCCCAAAATTTCGGGGCCTCGTCTTTTAGTTGCGGGCTATCGGTTTGGCGTAAACCTTCAGAATCGCCTTACCTTCGTTGTAAATCAATTTTTTCGGTATGGACGCTCCGCAAAAAACTGCGCTTATCGTTGGC